>JAZMZK010000100.1:0-15430 GCA_045585955.1 Victivallaceae bacterium | reverse complement strand
AAGGGTCGGTACTTGAGGAGGGGAAAAAGACCTTTTGCTGGATCGGTCCTTTTTCCCCTCCTCAACTTGTCACGGCGTAGCCTCCGGCGAAGACGGAACTCCACCCCTTTTTTCCCCTGTCCGCCGTAGCCTTGGCGAAGGCGGAAAACCTTTTACCGGCATTTATCTTTTTGCTCTGCAAAAAGATAAATGCCATTCAAATTTTGAAAAAATTCTCAATGCACAGGTATATCTGTCATTTTTATCTACCTACCCGCATTGGGAACAGAGCTAATATTTTTCAATATTGTTCTTACGGTATTTTTGACAAAAAAAAAGATATTATGAGAAAACTTTCAAGTATCTCATAATATCTTTTTCAGATAACGGAATCTTCAGCGTTTCACTCGGGCGTTACCACTCCAGATGCTCCACACCTGTTCTTCGTCAGCAGGCTGACCGTAGTCAGTCAAGTGGGTGGTGGCAAGTGCACCGGTCGCCCAGCCGAACTGGATCCACTTTTCCGGTTCCCAACCACGGAGGATGGCGTAAAGGAAGCCACCGACAAAGCCGTCGCCGCCGCCGATACGGTCAAGCACGGTAATATCACGGGGTTCAACGACCTGCCATTCGCCGTTCACATTGGCAATAGCCCCCCACAGGTGGTGGTTGGCACTGACGACCTGACGCAGAGTGGTGGCAAAAGCGTAAGCGTTGGGATAAGCAGCCTTGACGCGTTCGACCATTTCTTTGAAGTTTTCGATCTTGGCACCGATATCTTTGCCACCGGCTTCCGGGCCCTTGATCTTCAAGCAGAGCTGGAAGTCTTCTTCGTTACCGATCAGGATGTCAGCCAAGCTGGCGATTTCGGCAAAAATAGCACTCAATTCTTCTTCACGGCCTTTCCAGAAGCTGGCACGGTAGTTGAGGTCAAAGGAAATGCGGCTGCCATATTTCTTGGCAGTACGGGCGATTTCCAGACAGAATTTGCTGGTTTCGGGAGAAAGAGCAGCGATCAAACCGGAAAGGTGAACGATCTGCACACCTTCTTTGCCGAAGATGCGATCCAAATCAAAGTCTTTCACATTCAGCAGACGACCGACTTCACCGGCACGGTCGTTCTGAACGCGGGGACCACGGCTGCCATAGCCGCTGTCAGCCAGGTTGAACTGATGACGGACACCCCAGGGGCCTTCCTGTTCAAATTCAGGGCCTTCGTAATCCATGTGACGACCGGCGAGGTTGTCTTTGATCATACGGGCAACCGGGCTGCCCTTAACAAAAGCAGTCAGGACTTTGACCGGCAAACCCAAAAAGCTGGCAACACTTGCCACATTGGTTTCGGCACTGGTTACCTGCATTTTGAACATATCGCTGCAGTGGAAAGGCTGACCATCGACCGGGGTCAGGCGGACGCCCATGCTGGTAGGAACCAACAAAGCGTAAGCGGCATCTTTTTTAAGTTCAGGAGCCATGTTTTTTATCCTTCTTTTATATTGACGATTTTGAGGATTTTTTAATACCTCTATTGGTTTTAATTTAGCTGAACCGTGTTAATATAGCACTTAAACTGTTAAAAACAAGCACAAATGCGTTTTTTCTTGATTATTGATTGTTTTTCAACAATTTTGCAATGTCGCTATGACCGTTTTTTATAGCAAGGTCAAGTGCGTTTTCGCCGGAGTTATTGGTATGCTCGACATTTACAAATTTGTTTTTCAACAGAGTTTTGACCAGCTTGGAACTGCCGTTGGCAGATGCTGCCATCAACACACTGTTACCGACCGGGTCGCACTCTTCAGGGTTGGCGCCCGCCTGCAATAAAATCAATGCGATATCTTCGTGTTTATGCTGCACTGCACTTATCAATGCGCCCCTGCCCTCGCTGCTGCCGGGCCATAACTCGGCTTTATGTTTGAGCAAAAGCAATAGCGCATTACGGGCGCCGGTTCTGGCAGCAGCCTGCAAGGCAGTTCGTCCTGTCCGGCTGCCGCCATTGATATCTGCATTGAACCTCAAAAGCTGTTTGACTGTTCCGGCATGATCTTTTTCGGCAGCCAGCACAAGAGCTGATTTATTCAGTTTATCGGTTATTTCCGGATCAGCCCCGGCTTGCAGCAGAATGATCAAACACTCATTATTGCCCCGGGCGGCAGCGGCAGTTAAAGCAGTTTTTCCATTTTTGCCCAGATAATTGCAGTTGGCTTTTTTACTTAACAGGTATTTAACCAGCAGATAATCACCTTTTTCAGCTGCTGCAATCAATTTTTCATTCAAAGCTGTTTCCGGGGCTTCTGCATATTCCTTATCGGCAGTTCCGGCATTGAGGGGAGTTTTTTCAATCAGCAGCCATCCCAGAAAAGAAATAGCGCAGACCATGCCGGTAAGCGGCAGGATCTTACGCCATACTCGGTTGCTTTTGCATGCAGTCAAAACTTAAAACTCCCGATGCAGAGCTATAACTTTACCTTGCAGAACAACTTCATTTGCCGGATATATTTGTATGCGGTAGGCTGGATTTGCCGGATGCAATTCGATCTTGCCGTTTTTGTGATAATAACTTTTAACGGTTGTTTCGTTATTGACCAGAGCTACTACAACATCGCCATTTTTTACTGGGGAATCTTTCTGCACCAATACTATATCGCCATCAAATATGCCCAGATCACGCATGCTTTCGCCACTGACTTGCAGGGCAAAAAGCACTCCTTTCTGAACCAGATCAGCATATTTTCCGCTGACCTGAAATTCGCCATCCGGCACTGCCGGACTATCTGCGGGCATTCCGGCATTTATCCTGCCCAACAGCGGTATTGAAAGCGCAAACGACATGTGGGGAACCGCCCGGTTTTTACGATTCACAGCTATACTACGCGCCTTGCTGGTGCGGGAAATCTGATTTTTCCGCTGCAACGCTTTCAAATGAGCAAAAACCGTGGAGGTCTTGATTCCGAAGTGATCAGCTATTTCATAAACCGTCGGCGCCATACCTTCTTTATCCTGAAAATCATCGATAAAGTCCAGCATTTTCTTTTGTTTTTCTGTAAGCGATTTCATAAATACTGCTCCTTATCATACAGGCAAAAGCCCGAAGCCAACAATACGGCATTCGCCGTTCAGCATAGCTATACGCACTTCAAAAAGCATATCACGATCAGCAGCTGCCGGGGCTTTTACGCTGCCTTTAAACGAAACACGCCAGAAGAGCCGCCGCACCGGCTTCATATTCATATCGCCCATATAGGCATAACTGCTGATGCCTCCAAACTGATCGAACACCTTCACCAAACGATCAAACCGGTTTTGCGAAAACTTGTTTTTACTGTCACCGATATTGAGTTTTGCTGCCTGTTTATAGTCTTTAGTTTGACAGGCTTTCAGCAGCATTTCGCCCTGCGTTTTTCCTTGAGCAATCACTGCGTTAAGTTGAATGGGGGCAATTTCGCTGATCTTCGGTTGAGCCTCCGCAGCCTTACCGCCGTCAGTGGTACTGCATCCGGTAAATGCAAGCATACCAACAGCGGCAGGCATCAAATAATATTTCAGAAATTTCATAAACAAAACCTCCGGAATATCAGACTTGCTTTTTACTTGGCAAGTTTGGCCACAAACTTTTCAAGCCGTTCGGCAGCTTTGCGAATGTTTTCTTCGCTGCAAGCGTAAGAGAAACGGATCATGTTATCAGCACCAAAGCTGCTGCAAGGGATAGCCGCAAGTTTTTCTTCTTCCAGCAAACGGGTACAGAATTCATCGCTGCCCATGCCGAATGCAGAGATATCGCACAACAGATAGAAAGCTCCCTGGGGACGCAGACACTTGATGCCGTCGATCTTGCTTACCAGAGAGTAAATA
Source organism: Victivallaceae bacterium (assembly GCA_045585955.1). Lineage (GTDB taxonomy): Bacteria > Verrucomicrobiota > Lentisphaeria > Victivallales > Victivallaceae > SIG78. The sequence goes on along the minus strand of JAZMZK010000100.1, from coordinate 11,599 downwards.
AGGTCGCGGCGTTTGGCGAATGCCTGACGCATATTTTCAATATCCGCATCGGCTTTGCCTTCCAATGCAGCAATGGCACCGTACTGGGCAAAGGTCGTTACATTGCTGGTGGTGTGGCTCTGGAAAGCGATAATACGCTTGGCAAGCCACAAAGGAGCGGTCAAAAAGCCGATACGCCAGCCGGTCATGCTGTAAGCCTTGCTGCAACCGTTGACAGTAATGGTCAGATTGCGGATCTCTTCGGAAAGCGATGCAATACTGATATGGGGTTTATCTGCATCGTAAACCAGCTTTTCGTAGATTTCGTCTGCCAGGATCATAAAATTGTGTTTCACTGCAATATTACCAATAGCTTCCAACTTGGCTTTGGAATAAACCGCCCCGGTGGGGTTGGAAGGAGTGGTCAGGATCATCAGCTTGGTTTTATCTGTAACCGCAGCTTCCAATTCTTCCGGAACCAGCTCAAAGTTGTTTTCCGCCTTGGTATTGACGATCACGGGCTTGGCGCCGGTGGTGCTGACCATTTCCGGATAGCTCAACCAGAAAGGTGCCGGAATGATCACTTCATCGCCGGGGCCGCAAAGAGCTGCAATAGCGCTGAACACCGAAAACTTGGCTCCGGGAGCAACTACACACTGCTCGAAGGTACAGGGTACATTATTTTCTTCGGTGAACTTTTTTGCTACCAGTTTGCGCAGTTCCGGCAAGCCGCTGGCGGGAGTGTAATACACTTTGCTTTCATTCAACGCCTGAATACAGGCATCTTTCACAGCCTTGGGGGTATCAAAGTCCGGTTCACCGGCAGCCATGCTGCACACATCCAAACCTTCGGCTTTCAAAGCCTTGGCTTTTGCGGTGATAGCCAGAGTTGCTGAAGGGGTAAGTCCACCCATGAAACCTGTAATTTTCTGTAAATCCTGCATTTTAATCTCTCTTGTTTTTATAAATTAACAGATATTTGTTTGCAACACATCCATATAATTTACAACCAAAAATGCAATAATCCAAATTACAAAACGCTCATCAGCGTTTTTTTTCAGCATTTTTATCAAAAATCAACTAAATAAAAAAAATTATTACTTTACAGTTCGCAAATCAAGGCTGCGTACTTTGCAGGCTGCGGGCTTGCCGGTGGTTACTGCAAAATTCAATGCGGCACACTTTTCGGGGATATCAAACACCAATTCTTTGGCTTGCCAGTCCTTTGAATTTTCATTTAAGGGTATTTCAAACATTCCGCAAGGCTTTTTCAGCGAATCGATCAACTGAATGGTCACTTTGCCATATACCCTGCCCTGAACTTCCATAGCAAATCTGACTTTGCACTTGGGTAAACCGCACAACTCTTTAACTTTCAGCAGAGCACCTTTACCTTTAAGCGAAATCGTTGCCGTGGATTTATCCCACGCACCACATCCCCGGCGCCAGATATATCCATCGGGGCGGTTGTTTCCATCAATATCATTTGCCAATGAAGGCATGATATTTTCGTTGGGATCGATTTTTGTATCCCGCAAGTATTCTGCAAGTTCGCTTTGAGTCATGACTTTGATATTATTGGCTTTTAGCCAGGGCAACAGCTGTTCATACATGGCAGCATATTCTTTGAGCTTGCCATCCCGCTGGGCCGGGGTTATGTGGCTGGAACCGATAGCGACTTTGCGGCAGGCAAGCGTGTCGGCAATGCGGGTCTTCTGGGGGGCAAACTGAAGTTTTTCAAAGTTGAAGTCACCCCAGAGCATGGAGAATCTGCGCTCTTCAAACTCCGGATCAAGATAACCTTTCATGGAGCCATTCTGCTGGCACGAACCAGATATGTAGCTATATTTACGCAAGGCATTTGCCAGTTTCTTGATGCCAAGATGCGGATAATATCCGCCCGGCTGGATCCATACCCGGGGCATCTTTTTAAGCCCGATCTTGCGGAAGCCATCTTGTGAACACTGTATCAGAAAATCGTATCCGCCTTCGGCAAGGTCAAAACTTTCCTTCAAGCAGCGGCGGGCAGTTTTTTCGCCATCCGGCAATACCACATTATCTTCATCCCAAATGGTTATCAATTTAAACACTCCAACTTGATCTGTGGTGGTGAGATAATAGTGCTTGCCGTCAATTTCAAAATTCATCCGCCGGGCAAGCTTGAAGGGTGTTTTATCCGTGGCGGTAATTTTGTTTTTATCAAAGATTTTCACGACAAAGGGGGCACTGAATTTACTCTCTGCCGGATAACACTTTATGCAAACTTTATTTTTATAAATATGATCCACAAAGGGAGCTGTTTTCAGTGTTTCCAGTCTTGGATCACCGGCAGGCAGCGTTACAGTAACCGTGGTATGCTGGGGGGTGTGATCCATAACTTCAAAGCCTTCGGCTTGCAGTTGACAGATCTTTTTGCACCACTCTGGATCATTTTGATTTGAGAACATGGGGATAATGGAAAAGCTGAAGCGCACATTGTGTTTACGGAATACCTTTGCCAGAGCTTCCCACCGTTCAACATTGTGGTTGTCGTCAAAACGGATCGCCACCGCGGGCTGGATGGCGGCACTGCTGCAAAGGGCAGTTGCAAATGCAAGTAAAGCAAGTTGTTTTTTCATAATATAACTTTCCTGAACTTGATTGGATTGGTAAAATCAACACAATAACATATTTTCGTAAAATAGTGCCAATTCAAAAAAAAGCAAGCAGATCGATCAAAAAATCAATCTGCCTGCAACTTTTTTTTTTAAGATTGTTACTTTGCTGCACGCAAATCCAGTTTGCGAACTTTACAGTTGGCCGGTTTATCGGCAGTTATGGCAAAATTCAAAGCAGCACAATTTTCGGGTATATCGAATACCAATTCTTTCGTTGTCCAATCTTTGGAAAATTCATTCAAAGGTATTTCAATCTTTCCGCAAGGATTTTTCAGCGAATCGATCAACTGAATGGTCAATTTGCCATGTACCCTGCCCTGAACTTCCATAGCAAATCTGACTTTGCACTTGGGCAAACCGCACAACTCTTTGACTTTTAACAGCGCACCTTTGCCTTTAAGAAAAATCGTTTCCGTGGATTTATCCCAAGAGCAGCCTCTGCGCCAGAAATAGCCATCGGGGCGGTTGTTTTCGTCAATATCTCTTGCCAATGAAGGCATGATATTTTCGTTGGGATCGATTTTTGTATCCCGCAAATGTTCGGTAAGCTCGCTTTGGGTGATAACTTTAATGTTATTTTCTTTGAGCCAGGGCAGCAAAAGTTCGTACATGGCAGCATACTCTTTGAGCTTGCCATCTCGCCGGGCCGGGGTTATGTGGCTGGAGCCGATAGCAACTTTGCGGCAGGCAAGGGTATCAGCAATGCGGGTTTTCTGCGGCTCAAACTTGAGTTTTTCAAGATTGAAATCTCCCCAACGCATGGAAAATCTGCGATCTTCAAACTCCGGATCAAGATAGCCTTTCATTGATTCATTCTGGCTGCGGGATGCGGAAATATAGTTATATTTGCGCAACGCCGCAATCAGCTTTTCTATACCCAAGTGGGGATAATTTCCGCCGGGCTGGATCCATACCCGGGGCATCTTTTTAAGTCCGATCTTGCGGAAGCCCTCCTGCGAACACTGTATCAGAAAATCGTATCCGCCTTCGGCAAGTTCAAAGCGTTCTTTCAAACAGCGGCGGGCGGTAACTACGCCATCGGGCAAAGCCACATTATCTTCTTCCCAAAGGGTCACCAATTCAAACACATCGGGTTTCTTCGTGCGGTTCAGGAAATAGAATTTGCCATCGATTTCAAAATTCATCCGCCGGGCAAGTTTGAAAGGCGTTTTATTCGTGGCAACGACTTTGTTTTTATCAAAGATCTTCACCTGAAAAGGCTGACTGAACGAAGTGCTTGCCGGATAAGCCTTTAAACAAACTTTAGTTTTGTAGATGTGATCCACAAATGGGGCAGTTTTCAGCGTTTCCAAGCGCTGATCACCCTCCGGGAATGTCACGGTGACCGTGGTGTGCTGGGGGGTGTGATCCATGATTTCAAAGCCTTCGCTTTCCAGCTGACAGATCTTTTGGCACCACTGGGGATCCTTTTCTTCGCCATACATGGGGATAATGGAACAGCTGAACCGGGCATCGTATTTCCGGAAAATGGCTGCCAGCGTTTCCCAACGCTCAATGGTGTGGTTGTCGTCAAAACGGATCGCCACCGCCGGCTGGATGGCGGCGCTGCTGCAAATGGCGGTTGCCGAGGCTATTACAGTAAGCTGTTTTTTCATAAAATAAACGCGCCTCAATCAACTTCAGCTCCGCCAAACCAGCGGGGACTCAACTTGCCGCCGGAACGGGGATACATGGGGTTGCCGTAATAAAGCAGTTCCCAGGTGATGAATTTGCTGACATAAGGTGCAGCGTTATTTATCTGTGCCACCACCCGGTCGTGCTGGGCAATGCGGCGGGATGTTTCGTCGATATAAGGTGCACAGCACTCAAAAACTTCCACATTGCTCCAGAATTCGATGTTGGCTTCGTCGCAGATACTCCGCCAGATCTTCAAGGCTTCAATTTGCTTATCCAGCGTAATACAGCCGCAGCCAATGGAATCCTGCGGAGCAAGGATATCGGGGTGAGCTTTGCTGAACATGGCAAGCCAGGCGCCTTTCATATCGTCCATCTTACCGGCGTGATAGAATGTGGCGGGGCTCATCATGATCTTGAGCTGATCGTTGCGGGAGCGGATCTCGTTGAAAAATCTGCCGTAAAGGTCGCCGAGAAAGTTTTCCAGCGAGGCATCACGGTACCCGGGATAAGTGGATTCGGGCGAAAAATATATACCGTGGAATCCCCCGGCAAAACTCTTGCACAACTCATCAAAACAGCCGATCTGTTTAGCCACTTCGCCATCAATGATCTGACTGTTTAGCTTATCGTGCCAGCAGGTCACAGAACCTACTGCCCCAAGAAAAATGGTCAATCCGAGATCATTTGCCGCCGCCAGCATGGGCTCAACGACATTGAAGAATTTGTAATCCTTAAAGAGTTCGCTTTTGTAATAGCACTCATGCAATTCATCCCAGACCGAAGCCTGATAGATAACTGTATCGATGCCGAAACCTTTCAACCGGGATAGTTCCCGCTTCCAATCCTTTTCTGTATAAGTAACCGCTTCGGCACCACGATAGTTCGGCGGGTGGGCGTAGATAAAACTGCCGGTGATCTGCCCCTTGACCTCTTCAGCAACATTTTCTTTTACATAGGTGTTGTTAGCTTCTTCACGGGCTTGGCGCCGTGCCATAGCAGCAGGACTGTCGCTGTGACCGACCGGCGGCAGAAAGACGCTGTAAGAATCCAACTGCTTGATCTGGTATTGATCGTTTGCCATAATTCTCTCTCTTTATATTTATTTTTCCGGCATGACCGGTTTGGTTAATTCAGTAAATTTGATTTTTTCTGCGGCGGCAGCTTCTTTCTGCACTGCGGCGGGAAACTCTGCCAGCGTGGGAACTTCCAAGCCCCGCAAAATCACAGTATAAGTCGGTGACTCCCAAGCAGAAGGGATATTTTTCGGCAGCGCAGTCATCATGTAAAACTTCATATAAGCCCACGGGCACTCCCAGATAGTGGCTTTGCGGGAGGCGCCTTTGATGATTTCCGGATACCAGAGCATTACGCCGATTTTTTTTGCTGCATCATATTCAGCAACATATTTGACATTGCTGTTGACTTTCCACGCCGTTTTGCGGCTTTTGGGGTTATCGCGGGGGAGTTCAAACTTTCCGGCAATGACTTTGCCCTTGTCGCTTAAAGCATAGTAATCGGTAAAACCTTTGCCGAAACAGTAGATGTGGGCGTAATAGAGATGCACTTTCTGATCGGCGGTTGCCACAAAGCGTTTGGTTTCCACCAAGCCTTCGGGGGTAACTTCCAGCAATACCCGGAACAGAAGTTTGTCAAACATGGAAAGTTTTTCCACAGTTACTTTGGAACCTTTGAAAACCGCCTTGGCTGCGGGTGTTACCTCTTTACCATCGCAAGTAACTTTAACACTCAAAAGTTTTTCCGCACCGCCTTCTTTGTGCCCTGCCCCGATATATTTACCGGAAGCCGGACACAAGATAGCTCCGTAGTAGCCGGTTTGTGTGGCAAGCACATGCTTTTTCCAAACCACTTCCCGGATAGTGTGTTTATATTTTTCATTGATCCGGATGCGGTAATCGCCGCTTTCCAGAAAATACTCATATGCTCCGGCACCCATGCCGGAAATAACGGTCAACAAAACTAACAGATTTTTCAACATATTTTTACTTTTCAATCAAATAGAGTTTATAGTTACGCCGGGGTATATCAACGCTCCAGCCGTTGTTTTGCACATTTACAGCAGCTTTGGTTTCAGCATCAACCACTTTTACTTTGCCGGAGAAAAACTCCTTATTAAGCTTGACACTCAAAGTCTGATTTTTCAGCGAAAGGTTGCTTACTGCCACAAGGTATTTACCTTTATTAGCCCAAGTTACAGCATAGCACTCGCTGCCGCTTACGGTTACCGGGTGAACATTGCCCCAATAGGGATAGAACTTCACAGCCTTATCGCCGATCCCGAAATCCTGCTTGATTTTCATATATTTATATGCTTCATCGGCTTTGCAGAAAACCGGCCACAGGGTGTTGTCGTGTGTTATACACATGGCAAGGTAATCCCGGGTGCCTTCGCTGCTGGAGGCGTACTTTTTGTCGATCCTGGGGCTTTTGGTCAGGTTGCTCATTACGCAAACATTCCAGCCGAATGCCTGCCCGCCGTATTCGATCGCCCAACGGTCGGGAGTGGAGGCGTAATAGAGAAAGTCTTTCCCGCCTTCATCCAAACTTGCAAGTATCTCCTTACCGTTTACGGTGTATTTATCCATCAAACTTTTGCCGTTGAAGTATGCAGAGTTGATGTTTTCGCCGGTGACCACACTGTCGCAAAAACTGGCAATCGGCACCACCAGCGTTGCCGCCAGATGCACCCGCATAATGGGTAATCTGCCATGCTTTTTGTAGAACACAGCACACATGCGTTTAAGGAAATCCCGTCTGCCGAACCAGTCATATTCCGGGTAACGCTTGCCATCACGGTCATAGTAGCCCATATCGTGGCGGGGATTGCTGTCCGGCACGGGGCCCCATTCGTCAAGATTGGCAATGCCGTCGCAACCAAGTTCGGCGTGTTTTTCCATAAGGTAGCAGAAGAAGTCCTGATAACGGCTGCCCAAACCTACCTGGAACTGCCGCTCGCCCTTATTTTTGCTGTAAGGCGCGGTGGCAAGGGGTTCTTTACGCCATTCGGCAAAAAAGCGTTTCTTTTCCGGAGATTCCCACTGGAAAGGTGCGTCGATCTTCACATCTTTGCCGTCAGCGTTGTCGTTGGTGGGGTCCCAACCTTTATTGTTGTAGCTTGCCATATCTTTGTAGATACCCAAATTGAACAATATCGGATCGATATACAAGGCAAAAACTGCACCGTTTTGGTGGGCGTTATCCACCCGGTTTTTGTAGGCCTCTTTATTGTAAATTCTCGGATAAAACGATACCGCTGCGGGGTTGGTGGTTGCCGGAGGGGTAAAGTCGTAGCTGCCGGAGCTGTAAATCACAGGAGTATCAGCCCCATACTTGCGTTTGGCGGTTTTGGCAAAGTATTCGTAATTCATATCGGTCAACCGCCAGCCGGGGGTGCGGGGGCGTACCGGGGTCGCCATCAAACCAAAGGTGTAAGTGGTGCATTTGCTGAACAAACGGGGAGCGGAAACCGGCGTGACCACCAGTTTGACTGTTCCATTATTACGAACGACTTTCAAGCCATTCTTGCGGGCTTTGCGGTCGTGGGGGCTCCAGTATTGTTCGGATTCGCAGAACCAGAGTAAGCCCCGGTCGTAACTGCCCAGCCACACCAGAATTTTAAACGGCGATTCCCAGACCACACCCTCGCCAGCAGGCAATCTGCGGGTATTGCTCAAGCGGGGCACATTAAGTGACCAGCCCCCTTCCCGGGCACCGGTGTAGTGAATAAACTCTGCATATTTTTCAGGGTAAGGTATGGAGTAGTTAAAGTTTTCCACTTCCACCGTACCTTTAGGCACAAAGGTAAAATCCACCTTGATCATGCCGTCATATTCGGTGGTGGTTCTTACCTCAATATCCAAATCCGGACTGGTTGCCCGGCTGAAAAGCTCCACCACGCCCTTTTTTTTACGCAGTAAAACTTGATTATCGGGCTTGAAGGTTACAACTTTGCCGTTGACTTTGGCGGAAAACTCCATAGCTCCGGCAAGAAAATCGCTGTTCAAAACTTTGACATCATCCAGCAAACCGAATTTGTTGAATGTGTAATCCCTGCCCCAGACCGAAGCGGTATTGTTCTGCCACTTTACGGGCGAAAACGGCGGCAGGATAAAGTCATCATCCAACGCCTCAATGCCCCGGCGGTTGGTCGCCCAATCTTCCTGGGCGGCATCTTCATCAGTTATGGGCGGCAGAGGACGCACCACTTTCTTTACGCCGGAGGCTTCGGCTTTAGCTTCGACCGCGGCGGCTTGAGCTGCCTTGGCATCCAGCGGCACGATTTTTACACTGTCGATATAAAAATCTATATCAGTACGGTTGTAAACCATCAGCGAACAGTTGCCGCCATCGGCTGGGACTTTGAATTTTCTGGTTACAGTGTTCCACTTGCCATCGCCCAGAACCGTGCTGCCGCCGGCAGTATAAACGGTAAATTTTTTGCTGCCGTTGATATATGCACCAACCACAAAGTCCATTTTTTTAGCTACGCTCTGGGGGCAGATATCTTTGCGGAGCTGCAAGGAGAGTTTGTAAGTTACACCAACTTGCAGTTTCAACGGAAGTTTGCGGATAGCGTATTTGCCCACCCCGGCAAACTTGTAACACTTGCTGCCTTCGTAAGGGTTATCGTCCACATGATTGGGGTTATTGCTTTCAAAGTCAAAAACGATCGGCTGAACAGCATTTGCCATTGCCGAAGCGGCAATCAGCATTGCGGGTAAAAAAAGTTTCAACTTCATAAAAACGACCTTTATTTTACAGAATCTTCAACTTTTTTCTGCCACTCGCCGGGTTCAGCATTTACTGCGCTGAAAGCTATAACATACTCCGGAGATTCATACCCGGCTTTCCAATCCGGCCGCTTATGCATCAAAAAGTATTTGTGATACGCTTTGTGATCCCAGATGGAACTTTTGCGCATTTCGCCAGGTATGGGAGTAACAAATTTTGTAACCGCCGCCACTTTACGCTTGGAGTCATACACCGCCATATATTCCACATCGCTATTGATCACCCAACCACCGGAGCTGGTGAGTTTGCCGGACTTTTTTACACCTTTATTGCTGAAAAAATATTCGTCAAACTTGTTGCTCCAAGTCATAGTGTTCAAATAAAAATAGCTGGGCTTTTTGGCGGCTGTTTCCAGCTTATATTTACAACTCCAGGTCAATCCGGCGGGCGTGAGAGTGTATTTTACGCTCAACTTTACATCACCGAAAAGCGCTTCCCGTTCCAAAACGACTTTATTGCCCTTTACGGGAGCGTAAGTTACTTTGACCGGAACCTGATCGTCCACCGTAAGTTTGGCAGAAATAAGTTTTTCCGCCGCTGCCGGAACGATGTTGGTTCCGGAGGGAGCACCCCGGCTGATAAAAAGCTCCTTGTTCTGATAAGCCAAGCCGCTTATGCGGTAGTTGCTTTTGGGCATAAAAGTAACCGTATAATCGCCGCTGGCAATGGTTACATAGCCCTGTTGGGGCAAAGTTTGAGCTGCCGAAGCAGTTTCTGCTGCCATTGCCGCAGCGCAAAACACCGCAGTTACTGTAAGAGTGAGTTGTTTTAACATGGTTTTTCTCCTTTTTATTTTATAATTATTTTTTCAATAAATCAATTTTTATCGGCTTTACAAGCTTTGATCCTGACCGTATAGGTCGGCGACTCGTACCCCGCTTTCCACTCCGGTTTGGCGTGGAACAGAAAGTATTTGTGGAAATGGGGCAGATCCCACAAAGTGTGCCGACGGCTTTCGGTGGGGATATTGTCCTCAACTTCCGTAACAACATTAACTTTTAACTCCGGCGAATACATGGAAAGTTTATCCAGATCATCGCAGATCAGCCACGCTTTTTTATTGAGCAATTTGCCGGATTTTTGAATATCGTTCTTCCAGTAAGTATATTCAGTAAACTTATTGCTCCACGGCATAGTGAACAAATAAAAGTATTTGGCTTTGTGCTTTTCGGATACAATCTTGTAACGGACACTCCAGGTCAGACCTTCCGGCGTAAGCGTATAATGATCAAAAAGTTTAAGGTCGCCATAGTCGGAACTGCGGCGGAGTTCGATTTTTTTGCCAATTATATCGCCATCGACAAACGCCGGTACTTCGCCATCGACTGTTATGGTGTATTGAGCAAACTTGTCTTTTGGAAATGGAGCTTCATAAAGCGTACCCAGCTGGGTGGTTCCGGCAGTTACCCAAAGCTCCTTACCGCCAAACGCCAATCCGGCAACTTTGCCGTTGAAACGCTTGCCGGTGGTTATTGAGTAATCGCCGCAAGTAAGCGTAAAGGGCTTTTCGGTACGCCAAACTTGCTTGAAAGGTACGGAAGAAGTTTCAGCGCAACAACTGCACCCCAATACCAGACACCCGGCAAATAATATACTTGAAAAATTTCTCAACATACTCTATACTTACTGGATCTTGCCGGAACGGTTTGAGGATTTTCCGTTAAAATAACTGCTTCTGGTTGCGGTAAACTGGGCGTTGCTGCCGATGGTTCCGGTATAGTTATAGCAATGAGGATATGTCCAGCCGGCTTCCACATCACCTTTTACAAGAGCCACATGGCCATCTGCCATTACCACATTGGCATAGCCATTGTGTACAGCAACGATCTGCCCGACACCGTTACCGCTGGATTTGTAGGTAGCCATCTGATAATGCCCAACATCGGTATGTTTGCTTGCCAGCTGGCAATCCCCGGCATAGATCGTAGCATCCGGCACTTGCAGCGCACTTTCATTAAGCGAGCTTTTCACATCAGGTGAACCGGGAGATGCGGCGGTAAAAACAGCACACAAACCACCATAATTCATACCGTATGCTTGGGAAGATTGTTCGCCTAAAATATTCTGGGTTCCGGCTTGTTTACCAACTACACTGGTGGGACAATTCAAAGTACTTGCTCCATTGACATCGCTTGGCACATAGTTTTTCATAAAATACCACGGCCAGGTGCAAGTAGCCGCTCCGCCGCTGTTAAGCAAACCTTTTACCAGATTGAAAAATCCGGCATTTTCTCCCCGGTACATTGTGCCGGATATACCAAGCTGCTTCAAATTCCCCGTGCAGTTGGCGGCTTTCGCCCGTTCTCTTGCCGCTGATAACGCCGGCAGCAGCATGGCTGCCAGAATCGCAATAATGGCGATCACTACGAGGAGTTTAATTAAGGTGAAGCAGGAATGCTTCACCTGCCCATGGGCAGCGGATTCATGACTCATACTCTTTTTCATAATTTTCCCCTTCTTTGGTTAAGGTTTAAAGAGTTTCCATCGGTTAAAAAATCTTTACTTTCATTATGTTG
>JAZMZK010000099.1:0-7701 GCA_045585955.1 Victivallaceae bacterium | reverse complement strand
AAGACGGAACCCCATCACCCTTTTCCAAACCTTTTATTGGCATTTATCTATTTGTTACACAAATAGATAAATGCCCTTTAAGTTTTGAAAAGATTTTATTCAACATCTTTACTGTTAATCAACCGATATTGGGAACAGAGCTAATAAAAAAAAAGGGTCTGCTGCGGAAAATTTGCAGCAGACCCTGATTTTTTATATCAAGATTTTATTTTGATTTACTTATCACCCTTGATGGCTGCCTGTGCGGCGGCAAGGCGGGCGATCGGCACCCGGTAGGGGCTGCACGATACATAGTTCAGACCCACCTGATGGCAGAAAGCGATGGTCTTGGGATCGCCGCCATGTTCGCCGCAGATACCAAGTTTGATATCTTTGCGGGTGGCACGACCCTTTTCCACAGCTATCTTCACCAATTCGCCCACGCCTTCGGTATCCAACACCTGGAAGGGGTCGTAATCGTAAATGCCCATCTTGACATAGTCGCCCAGGAATTTACCGGCATCGTCACGGGAAAATCCGCAGCCCATCTGGGTCAAGTCGTTGGTACCAAAGCTGAAAAATTCAGCTTCTTCAGCGATTTTGTCAGCGGTAACAGCGGCACGGGGCACTTCGATCATGGTACCGATCTTGACTTCCAGCGTGGTCTTTTTTGCTTTTTCCACTTCGGCTTTCACCTGCAAAAGAATAGCTTTCTGCAAGGCAAGCTCTTTAACATTGCCCACCAGCGGCACCATGATTTCGGGCTTGGAGCCGGGAACTGCGGCGGCAGCTTCCATAATAGCTCTTGCCTGCATGGCGGTCACTTCGGGGTAGACCATGCCCAAACGGCAGCCGCGATGGCCCAGCATGGGGTTGAATTCGTGCATACCGGCAACCAGCTTTTTGATGTCGGCAAGTTTCACGCCCAGCTGTTCAGCCATCTCTTTCTGCCCTTTGGGGTTATCGTTCTGGGGCAGAAATTCGTGCAGCGGCGGATCCAGCAACCGGATGGTGGCAGGACGGCCCGCCAGAGCTTCAAACATGCCCTTGAAGTCCTTGCGCTGCAAAGGCAGCAGTGCTTTGAGTGCTTCTTCGTACTGCTTGACTGCATTGAGTTCGGCAGCTTTGAGAGCTTCTTTCTTGAGTTCGGCAAGATCGTTTTTGCCGTATTCGTTCTTCAAGCGGCGGACAGTTTCTGCCACCAGGATCAATCTCCGGAACGCCACGATGCGGTCGCCTTCAAAGAACATGTGTTCGGTACGGCACAAGCCGATACCTTCGGCTCCGAACTTGACTGCCACAGCTGTATCATGAGGAGTATCCGCATTGGTGCGGATGCCCAGTTTGCGGTATTTATCTGCCAACGCCATAATGTCGCCAAAAGGTCCGGTCAGCTCCGGATCGACCGTTTCCACTTTACCGGCGTAAACCGCTCCGGTGGAACCGTTCAGGCTGATCCAGTCGCCTTCTTTGATGGTGACGCCGTTGACAGTCATCTTGCGGGCTTTGTAGTCGATATTGACTTCGCCGCAACCGGCTACGCAGCAGGCGCCCATACCACGGGCGACCACGGCAGCGTGGCTGGTCATACCGCCCCGGGCGGTGAGAATACCCTGGGCTACATGCATACCGCCAATATCTTCGGGGCTGGTTTCGATACGGCAGAGGATCACAGCTTTGCCGTCCTTGCTCCAGCTTTCGGCATCTTCGGCAGAAAATACCGCCATACCGGCTGCGGCACCGGGGCTGGCGGGCAAGCCGACAGTAAGTTTTTGAGCTTTGCTTTCGGCACTCTTGACAAATACCGGGTGCAAAAGCTGGTCAAGCTGGGCAGGTTCCACCCGCAAAACAGCGGTCTTTTCGTCGATCAAACCTTCTTTAACAAGGTCGGTGGCGATTTTTACTGCGGCAGCAGCGGTGCGTTTGCCGTTACGGGTCTGGAGCATAAAGAGTTTGCCATCTTCAATGGTAAATTCCATATCCTGCATATCTTTATAATGCTTTTCCAGCTTGATGCGGATGTCGTCGAGCTGTTTGAAACATTCGGGCATGGCTTCTTCCAGCGACGGATATTCGGCCTTACGGACTTTTTCGGCAATGTTCTGGCGCTTTGCCCAGACTTTGCTGCCCGCCAGCGTGATCTGCTGGGGAGTGCGGATCCCGGCAACCACGTCTTCGCCCTGGGCGTTGATGAGAAATTCGCCGTAGAAATATTCGTTTTCGCCGGTGGAAGGGTCACGGGTGAATGCCACTCCGGTAGCAGAGTTGTTGCCGGAGTTGCCGAAGACCATTGCCTGAACATTCACTGCGGTACCGATCAAGCCCCGGATATCGTTGATTTCCCGGTAGCGGATGGCACGGGGATTATCCCAGGATTCAAACACGGCCTGGATACCCCGGTAGAGCTGATCCACCGGATCGGTGGGGAAATCGCTGCCGGTAGCTTTTTTGACGATCTTTTTGTATGTGGCAATAAGTTCTTTGAGGTCAGCGGCAGTCAGTTCGTTATCCAACTTGACCTTGCGGGCTTTTTTCAACGCTTCCAGAGCGTACTCAAACAGATCCGAATCAATGTGCATGACCACATCACCGAACATCTGGATAAATCTGCGGAAGCTGTCCAGCACAAAGCGTTCGTTGCCGGTGCGGTCGATGAGAGCCTTTACAGTAACATCGTTCAAACCCAGATTAAGCACCGTATCCATCATGCCGGGCATGGAGGCAGCCGCACCGCTGCGGACTGATACCAGTAAAGGATTGGGCCCTTTACCGAAGGTTTTGCCTAATTTCTTTTCCAATTCAGTCAAAGCGGCATCCACCTGCGGTGCAATCTTGGCAAAGAGTTCCTTTTTGCCGATCTTGCCGAATTCGGCGCAGGCTTCGGTAGTGATGGTAAATCCGGGTGGTACCGGCAAGCCTAATGCCGCCATACCGGCGAGGTTCGCACCCTTGCCCCCCAGCAATGCACGCATAGTTTCGTTGCCTTCAGAATTGTTTCCGCCAAAGTTATAGACATACTTGACGGCCGTTGTGGAAGCTTTTTTGCATCCCATGATCCTCTTCCTTTCTTTTTATTGAGGATTTTTGATTTTTTCCCGAACGCTTCAGTCCTTACAGAGTTTTAGAAAGGTTATGCTCTGCACGCATGGCCGCCGGGAAGTTGAATTTTTAATAAAACGCAACGGCATCCCAATTTTTCTGCAAAAGAAAAAATGAGATCAAATGACTTTTTCAGCCAATATAAAATTGTGTTTTGAAAATTTTTTTAAGGTAAGAAAATCGACTATGGAGTTCCGGTCAAAACTTCAATGACCAGTGCTTGCAGCTTGCGTGATCTGTCAAATTGCAAGCACCAAACATTGAAGTATTTTCACCACATATCCCGGTTTGCACTCCATTGCCCATTTCCGAGCCTTTTCCGGAACAATATTTTTTGTATCACTGCTGTTTATTTGAAATTACGCAGTGCTTTGATTATCTCCTTCTTTTTGGGGTGTTTCTCCACTCCGGTAAGTACAAAGCTGCCCGCCATGAATACCGGAAAACGGAAGCCTAAAATGTAAGCAAACCCGTCTTTATGAAATTTTGCAATGATATTTCTTTGAGATTCCACATCGACATTGTAGTAATACACACCGATTTCATCTTTATCGATCAAAATAGCTGCCGCCGACATGGCCCGCAGAACATCTGCCCGGATGGGCTGGATCTGGATAACATTGAGCTTTGAGTTATACAAATGCCTGGCAAAATCCATCAATGTCAAATGATTATTTACTACGCTTGTGTAGTCAAAATCATCCATTTTAGTCGGTGCCGCTGCATCTGTTGAGCTGCAACCACTGCTCAACAACATCGTTGATGCACTCGCCAGAAGAACGCACCACCGGCAAAAAGTCTTAAAGCACATAACACAAATCCTCAAAAATTACAACGGCTTCTGCCGCAGATAACAACACTGGTTCCTAATATAATACTTTCTTCAGAAAAAAGCAAATTTTATAGTGTTAAAAGCTTATCAATCCTTGACAATGACCTTCTTGTACTGTATATTAAAAAGAATTTATGTATACTCTAACCTATAATATACGGAACAGAAAACTCAAAACAGGAGAAAAAACATGAAAGTTCTGCTGCATGTAAACTATTACGAAGGCGCCGGAAAATTTGAAGACCTTTTCAAACTCATCAAAGCCACCGGGGCTGATGGTGTGGAGCTCCGCGGTAAGCGATATTACGATATGACCCCGGAAAAATACTTTGCTATGGTCGAAGATCTTAAACAGCGTAATCCTGAATTGGAACTGGCTTTTGGTTATCAGCTCTGCTTCAACAATGATGCTGATACCTGCAAAAAGGATTTTGAAGATTTCGTTAAGTTCATTGACTGGGCAAAAGAAAAGTGCGGTACCAAACTTTTGAATATGTTTACCGATAATCTGATCGCTGAAGGCGTGGACTACTACGACTTTTCCGTCAACGGCAGTGCCATTGCTGACGAAGAAATGTATGCCCGCCACGGCGAAGGTTTGACCCGTGCCGGTATCGAGCTGGAAAAACGCGGTATGCTTGCTGCTCTGGAAAGCCACAACTGCTATATCCACGATATTGCCACCAGCTGCGCTAAACTCCTGACCTATGTAAAGAGCCCTGCCATCGGTATCAACTACGACCACGGCAACATCTTTTTGAACAAAAACGGCGAAAGCATCGATCAGGTGTTTGAACTGCTCAAAGGCAAGATCTATTACGCTCACTTGAAAAATCTTATGCGCACCCGTGATTTCCAAAACTGGATGGCTACCCATCTGGAAGCCGGTCACATCGATACCGGTAAAGTAATGGGCAAACTCAAGAACGAGCTTAAGTCCGGCATCCTTGCCATCGAATACGCCTGCTCCGGCGACGGTCTTATTGCCGCCAAACGCGATATGGACTACATCAGATTTTTGCGTACCTGGCTGGGTATGTGATAAATAATTGCAATAGAAAGATTTGTTCCGATGAATATACTGCAAAAAAGCAGTGATGTAAATATCTTGAGCCGGTCAAAACTGCCGACTCCTGATGAAATTCACTCCGAATTACCGTTGTCACTGGATTGCGTGGCACAGGTAATGCGTCACCGTCAGGAGGTTTTTGATATTCTTGACGGTAAAGATCCCCGCAAAATGATCGTGGTGGGGCCTTGCTCCATCCACGATAAGGATTCCGCTTTGGAATATGCCTCCAAGCTGGCAAAGCTCAATGGCGAAGTCAGCGACAAACTTATGCTGATCATGCGGGTTTATTTTGAAAAACCCCGTACAACTGTCGGTTGGAAAGGTTTGATTTACGACCCGGATATGAACGATGAATACAACATCGAAAAGGGTATCCGGCTCTCCCGCCAGCTGATGCTGGAGATCGTGGATAAAGGTTTGCCGGTAGCTACCGAAACCCTCGACCCGATTTTGGTTCAGTATACCGTCGATGCCGTAGCGTGGACTGCCATCGGTGCAAGAACCACTGAAAGTCAGCCGCACCGGCAGCTCGCCAGCGGTCTTTCCATGGCGGTCGGTTTCAAGAACGCTACCGATGGCAATATGCAAGTGGCGATCGATGCGGTAAACACTGCCCGCCGTCAGCACAGCTTTATCGGGGTGGATGGCAACGGCGAAGTCAGCGTATTCCGCACCAGCGGCAATAAGTACGGTCATATCGTTTTGCGGGGAGGGCAGGGGCCCAATTACGAAGCCGAATACATTGCTTTTTTGAAAGTGGCAATGAAAAAAGCCGGACTCCCGCCGCAGATCATGATCGATTGCAGCCATGCCAACAGCGGCAAACGCTTTGACCGGCAGAAAAAGGTTTTCTACAATGTTGTAGACCAGATTGCCGCCGGCGAAAATGCCATTGTGGGCATGATGCTGGAAAGTCATCTTTGCGAAGGCAGACAGGATATTTCTGCCGGACGCAAGCCGCTGCCCAATGTGTCGGTCACCGATGGCTGCATCGGCTGGCAGGAAACTGAAGAATTGATTCGTTACGCACACAGTAAACTTTAAATAAGGATAAATATGGATTACAAAGTAAGAGATATCTCCCTTGCGGCTTTCGGTCATCGTGAAATCGAGATCGCTGAACAGGAAATGCCCGGTTTGATGGCAACCTGCCGCAAATACGGTGCGGAGCAGCCCCTTAAAGGTATCAAAATTTCCGGCAGTCTGCACATGACGATCCAGACCGCTGTATTGATCAAAACTCTGAAAGCTCTCGGTGCGGATGTGCGCTGGGCAAGCTGCAATATCTTTTCCACCCAGGATCATGCCGCAGCGGCTATCGCAGATTTGGGCGTGCCGGTCTTTGCATGGAAAGGTGAAACACTGGAAGAGTATTGGGAATGTACTTACGATGCTCTGACTTTCCCCGACGGCAGCGGTCCCGACCAGATCGTGGATGATGGCGGCGATGCCACACTTTTGATCCACCGCGGCGTGGCGGCAGAAGATGACCCCGCTATTTTGGATGAGCCAACTGATGTGTATGAATTGCAGGTCATCAACGCCTTGCTCAAGCGTGTGCTCAAAGAAAAACCCGGTCACTGGCACAAGGTTGCCGCCAGAGTCAAGGGTGTTTCGGAAGAAACCACTACCGGAGTCCACCGGCTTATCCAGATGGCGGAAAAGAATGAACTTTTGTTTCAGGCGGTCAATGTCAACGACTCTGTCACCAAGAGCAAGTTCGACAATATCTATGGCTGCCGTCACAGTCTGCCCGACGGCATCAAGCGGGCGCTGGATGTGATGATCTCCGGCAAAACCGTCATGGTCTGCGGCTATGGTGATGTAGGCAAAGGCTGTGCCGAAGCCATGCGTAACGAGCGTGCCCGGGTGCTGGTCAGCGAAGTTGACCCCATCTGCGCTTTGCAGGCATGTATGGCAGGCTTCCAGGTCTGCACTGTGGAAGATGCTCTTGCCGAAGCGGATATTTTTGTGACCACCACCGGTAACTGCGACATCATCACTGCTGAACACATGAGTCAGATGAAAGATCAGGCGATCGTCTGCAATATCGGTCACTTTGATAACGAAATCCAGGTCGCCAGATTGGAAGCCTGGCCTAATATCAGGAAAGTCCAGATCAAAGACAACACCTGCCCGGTGACCCGTTATACCTATGAAGATGGTCACAGTATCTATTTGCTTGCTGAAGGCCGACTGGTCAATCTGGGTTGTGCCACCGGTCACCCCAGCTTTGTAATGAGCAACAGCTTTACCAACCAGACTTTGGCGCAGATCGACATTGCCCGCAATCCCGATCGTGCGGTAGGTGTCTATTTGCTGGATAAAAAGCTGGACGAAGAAGTCGCCCGTTTGCATTTGGAAAAGCTGGGTGCCAAGCTCACCAAACTTACGCAGAAGCAAGCCGACTATATCGGCGTATCGGTTGATGGACCGTTCAAGCCGGATACCTATCGCTACTGATATAACAAGAGGTGATTTCAAATTTTCTGAAAAATCACCAAAGATGATGGTCAATCCTGTTGGTTTTGTTTCAAGGGATTTTCCGTAAATCTTTGAAAAAATGGTTGCTGCAAACTGAAGTGCACCCCAAAAGTTGGACACAACTTTTGAGGTGTACTTTTTTATGGAGAAAACACAAAAGAAACGGCGTCAGTATAGCGTAGAATTCAAACTTTGTGCTATATTAGATAAGCTTGAGAACGGTTTGAATTACTTT
>JAZMZK010000098.1:0-65563 GCA_045585955.1 Victivallaceae bacterium | reverse complement strand
GGAGTACAGAGCCAACGGCAGAAATTATCGGGTAGCCGCTTCTCCGGTCGATCAGGAAAAAATCAAAGCTGCTTTTATTTCCTACTATCGCGGTGATGGTGAATATCTGCGAGATTTTGAGTGGGAAGAAATCATTTACGAAAGTCTTTGGACAAAAATCAAAAAACTTTTCGGAAAATAATCAGCGGAAATGAGAATACTCTTTCAAGAAGAGCGTTATCTCCGCTTTGAGCATTTTGCCGCTTGCTACTTTCAAGACCATCCCGGTAAAAAGTTCCTCCGGGGCATCAAAATCAATATTATTGATGTCCAGAAAAACCAATGCCGCCATTGCGCCGACACGCTTATTGCCATCTACAAATGGGTGATTTTCGACAAGATGGTACAAATATGCAGCCGCCATTTCGTAAATCGTCGGGTGCAGGAAAGCACCGCCAAACGTACTTTCCGGCATCCCGATGGCGGATTTCAGCAGCTCGATGTCCCGCAGTCCGCTTGCTCCACCGAAATTTTCTATCTGATATTCGTGGATTTCCACAATATCAGCAAAAGTCAGAAACTGTATTTCACTCACTTGGCAAGTTCCTCAAAAGACTTTGCGTAGCGTTTGCCGATCCGATCCATGGATTTTCGGACTTTTACAGAATGACCAGCATCTTTGATCGGAGTGAGAATCAAAGCGTGACCATCGGTTACAACTTCAAAAGCAGTGTCAGCACTTGCTCCGAGCAGTTCCAAAATAGGACGCTCAATGACCAATGCCGCACTGTTGCCGTGTTTTGTCAGTGTTTTAATCATAGAAACCTCCATTGTGTTACAACATTGTCATTACTAAAATACACCATCAAGCAGAGAAAGTCAAGGGGGAAATATCAATTTCCGGAGAAAAATATTGTCCATCCTGGAATAAATACAGAGTCTTTTATTTAATCCCGCCGGAAGTGAGCATCGGAATAAATACGGCAATCGGGGCAATAAAAATAAAGTTGCTCTTCACCATTGAAACTGGTAGATATGTATTTTTTCAACATCCGTTTTCCGCACTTCCTGCAACGCGGCCGTATCATTGTTTGAGTAAAAATATCTACTGTTGCGCATAACAGAAAAACGACAAATGCAATCAGAAAAATAATGGCTGATAGATCAATTTTACCGAAAAAGAGCGGAATAACAAAAGCTAGCACGCTGAATATCAGTACCTTTTTCCAATAATGCCACATCCGCTCTTGCCGATTTTTTAATCTGGCATCCAATTCGTAATCGTATTTGTATTGAAAGAAAACGTCATCTTTTTTCATTGAGTATTTCTCTTTCTGCACAACAGCAATCCGCTGCCCACGATCAAGCAGAAGCCCACATCTCCGGCAAAGGGGAATATTGGTAAATGCAAGTATACACCGTGGATCAACAAAACTATACCTTCAAAAAGCGTTCCCCACGCAAGCAACGGTATTAGATTGCCGTATTTCTGTGGTTTCAGCAAAACAATCAAATACAGCAAGCCGATGATACTCCATGCCCCTGTTGCCATCCGGAACCAGTATTGCACTTGCACATCTGTTACTGGAGATGCCGCTCCCATATTTTGCAAAACAATATCCATAACGTTCCACGGCAAAAGCACGCCCAATATGGAAATGCCCCAGCCGATCGCACCCGCCAATAAAAAAATCCGTTTCATAGAAAAACCTCCGTTTATTCAGATATACCAAACCGGCAGCAGGAGTATATTTTCCCGCAACATTCCCGGCTGCGGACAATTACAAATAACAGCCCCCATACCGCGTTTTTTATTTTCCAGTTTATCCAAAACCTGAAATGCCGATGTATCAGCAACTGAAACATTGGAATTTTGTTTTATTTCAACAGGATAACAAATGCCGTCCTTTTCTATAATAAGGTCTATTTCGCTTTCTTTCGTAACCAGCTCTCCGGATTCCATTTGCTTTTTTTTGTCATGCCCACGATAATATGAAACAAAATGACGGTAGTCAAGACCGTTATTAGCAAAAGATTTGATGATTTCAGAAATAACGAATGTTTCAAACATATGCCCGTTCATAGCCCCATACGCTAAAGTTTCCGGAGAAAGCCATCTGGTCAGATAACAAGCAAGTCCTGTATCCCGGAAATAAAGTTTTGGAGTTTTAACAGCTCTTTTCAAGGCACTGTTGGCATAAGGTTCCAACAAATAGATGATACCGGAGGCTTCCAGAATGGAAATCCAGTTTCTGATCGTTACCACATCCTTCCCCACTTCACCGGCAATATTGGAGCAGTTCAGGACTTCTCCGGTTCTGGCCGCAACAGCGATCACAAATCTTTTAAAACTGTCAAGATCATGAACCGCAGATAATTCTCTGACATCGCGTTCAATATATGTTTTTACATAATCTGCATAATATGAAGCCCAATCCATATCAAAGTTTTGGAGTTCCGGATATGCCCCCCGGTGAATAATATTCCAGATGTTTGCGGGGGCTTGAGCTGTTTTCTCTCTTTCCCGTACATACTCAAGGGTCGGAATAAAACATTCAGCAAAGGGGTCTTTTTGAATTTCTCTCAAAGAAAGCCCGTTTAGTTCAACGATAGATACGCGTCCTGCAAGCGTTTCTGAAACATTTTTCATAAGTCTGAACTGCTGCGAACCGGAAAGACAAAAAAGTCCGCGTTCATCTGTTTCATCGCACTTGATTTTTATGTAGCGAAACAATTCCGGAGCATGTTGAACCTCATCAATAATCACCGGAGGCGGATTCAGCATCATAAACATACTGCCGTTTTCCTTTGCCTGCTGCTCCAAAAATGGATCATCCAACGATATGTATTTATAATCCGGAAATATCTTTTTTAAAATTGTTGATTTACCAACCTGGCGTGCTCCGGTAATTAAAACACTTTTATAATTCCGGACATTTTCAAGCACTTTTCGTTCGATAGAGCGTTCTATATACTTCATAATAACCTTGTTGTAAAATTTTGAATTTAATTCAATATTTTACAAAATATACATCATATAGACAAAAAATCAAATATTTTGTTATGCCGCTTGCGATTTTCAGCTTAAAAAATCAAAATTCCACCACGCAGCCATATTGAACCAAGCCGGGGATTTTTTCGTCCCGTTTGATCGGAAAAACAGATGTTACTGAAAATGTCAGATGCTTTGAGTCGAACTCAAAAATATTGGTTCCATTTTGCTTTTCATCAAAAGCATTGCGTAAATCGGCTCCGAACTTTTCTGCAACCTCAATGTTTTCTTTCATCAAATAGCTTACGCAATATTTCCGTTCGAGAAAATCTCCAGAAATACATTCTGTCCAAAAATCCGGACATGTTTTATCCCGGAAATACGGCATGTTTTGCCAAAACACAAACTTATTTTCAACAGCGACTTTGTGCTTTATGAGATGAGCGTGCAATATCCGCAAGATCATCTTTTCCGGCCCAAGCGGCTGTTTCTGCTGCTTGGCAAGGAACAGGCACTCCGGACACAACATGCTGTACGCATAATGTTTCTGCTTTACAGGAGTTTGTTCCGTTTCCCGGTGACAGATATTGCATTTGATGATCATTATTCACCTGATTTTTTCAATTTGCAATTTGGATGATCCAGCTTATAATTATTCCAATGGAAAGAATCATTGCAACATACCATTTTTTTAGCAATATGCAAATTCCTACCCATCCGGCTATCAACAAACTCATTCCGGCAAAGAAACAGACTCCGCCGTACCAGACATCAAAGATATTTTTCAGTTGCGGAAAAAATTTGTGCAATATTCCAAAAATCAGCTGCGGAAAAACCAACGCACCGCACAAAACCATCCCTGCCGTGATCTGATGGCGTTTCCGCACAGGATATTTGTTGGCAAAACATTCTGCAACTATTCGCATCCAACCGATCACTCCGGAATATATCATAAAATCTTTACACTTCCAACGGGTTGATAATCCAAAAATCAAACAGACTCAATGTAATATAGCATTGAAAAAATGATTTTCAATTTGCGATTTTCTTATTATTCTTTTTTCAGTAAAAAATCCTGTAAGCTGATGATTTTTATTCCGTTATAATCATCGCAATAAACTTTTTCCAGCGAGATGATAAATTTAGGATAATTGTCATTGATTGCCAGAAGTGAGCGCACCTCCCTTTCAAAAGTTTTTTGGTCATTGCAGGAAGTTGTTACTTGGAAATAAAAAGTTTCAGCAGCGTTTTCGGCAACAAAGTCAACTTCATAAGAACTTACATTGCCAACATAGACTTTATCAAATTTTCTGCACAATTCCACATATACGATATTCTCTATCATTTGAGATATATCTCCGGCTCTGAATTTACATTTTACATGCCGCAGCCCCAGATCAGCAGCGTAGTATTTGCTGTTGATATCCAGAATTTTTTTGCCTTTGATATCGTAGCGTGCAACCTTGGAAAAAAGTTGTGCATCTTCCAATGCTGACATATAGTTGATAACAGACTGCACATTGGTATTGATCCGCTGACTCTTCAAATATGCGGCAATACTGCTTGCCGTGATCGGATTGCCGATATTGCTGTATGCAAACTCACAAATCGAATCAAAGAGTGCTGTATTACGGAACCCTTTTCTTCGGATAATATCTTTTAAAACAACAGAATCGTGAAGACTGCTCAAAAACGGAAAAACCGTTTCATCCGCAAGGGTATCAAGCATACGCAATCCCGGCATACCGCCATACCGCAAATATTTTTTGAACAATTCGTCACAATCTTCATATTCCGGATAAAAATGTTGAAATTCTTTCAAAGAAAGCGGAAAAACCGGAATTTCAATATACCGTCCGGTCAGTTTTGTGGAAAGTTCCCCCGAAAACATCGTTGAATTTGACCCGGTAATCACCACATCGTACCGTTCCGGTTTGCCGGACCACGATGCAACCACTCTCTCCCACTGGTCTATATCCTGGATCTCATCCACAAAAATATGGATTTTCCCGGTGACATTTTGAGATTTTTCCTCAACAAAGCTATGCAGGTCTTTGTAATCTCTGATAAAATCAAAGTCCAGAGATTCTTTATCTATATAAACAATATTGGATTGCGGTACACCATTTTCGCCAAGCAATTCAATGATCTGGCGGACAAAAACACTCTTGCCCACCCGGCGCAGACCGGTTATTGCTTTGACTATGCCTTTACCCAGAAACGGCTTGATTTTATCCAAATAATACTGACGCCTTACCATAATGCACCACCTTTCTATTATGATTGATAATATAACATAAAATTGCAATGATTTCAAGTATAATTGAAATAAAATGATGTTTTATTCATTATTTCAATTATAATTGAAACAAAATCATAAGTGTTTGGCATGGTGATTTTCCCAATGCCGGAGTTTTTTATTGTCAACTACTTGCTGATGAAATGCGGCGTTTTTTTACGCTTTTTTCTTTTGAGTCGGCGGCTTTGGGTTTGCAATATTTGTAAAATCAGTGTATATTACCTTAATTCAAGAATAATCTTTATTCAAATAAGAATAAAACTTATAATTTGAGGTGAAAAAATGATTGCTGACAAACTCAATCAAATCAAGATCGTACCGGTTCTGGTACTCAATACTCTGGAAGAAGGCTTGCAGGTTTGCGAACAGTTGTGTGCCAACGGTTTGCCCGCTGCCGAAATCACTTTCCGTACCGAAGCTGCTGAAAGCATCATCCGGGAAGCATCAAAGCGTTTCCCCGAAATGTATATCGGAGCTGGTACCATTCTTAATATTGCAGACTTGCACCGTGCCGCCGATGCCGGTGCCAAGTTCGGCGTTGCCCCCGGCTTCAATCCGGTGGTGGCTGGCGAAGCAGTAAAGTGCGGCTTTGACTTTATTCCCGGCGTTTGCACCCCCAGCGAAATCGAACAGGCGATGATGGCTGGTTTTACCACCCTAAAATTCTTCCCGGCGGAAGCTGCCGGCGGCGTGAATATGCTTAAATCCCTGATTGCTCCTTACAAACATCTGGGGGTAAGATTTATGCCCACCGGCGGGGTCAAGCCTGCCAATGTGGAAGATTACCTTGCCATCAAGGAAGTCGCTGCCGTGGGCGGCACCTGGCTCAATAAGTGCGAAGACAGCGTTATAAAAGATGCTGTCGCGATTGCCAAAAAGTATATGATTTAACGCCCCTTAACTAAAAATATAAGGAGAAAAGACTATGCCTTCATTACAGGACATGCGTGAACGAGCCAAAGAAGCCGGTTTGATGAAACTTGACAAACTCATCGAAAACCGTCAGCACATCCCGACCAACGACTTTCCCATTCCGGTCAAGGAACTTTGCGAACGCTACGAAAAACTTTACACCGGCTGTATCAACGATGTATTGCGTGAAAACTGCCTGTTGAATCAGAATCTGCCCAGCGACATCATGCCGCTGCGGGACGAAATGGTCGTTGCCGGTGAAGCCTTTACCGTCAAGAGTGCGCCTAACTGTATGATCGAAGGCGAAATGACCTTCCGTGCCCAGATGTTGGACGATATGAAGCCCGAAGGCGTGGTGGTTTGGGATACTTCTGAAGATACCGAAGCAAGCTTGTGGGGCGGCGTTATGACCGCTACCGCCAAGAGCAAAAAGATCCGCGGTGCCGTCATTGCCGGTGGCATCCGGGATACCAAACAGATCCTTGAACAGGATTTCCCTGTCTTTTACAAATACCGCACCAGCAACGGCTCTCTGGGCCGCTGTATGATCACCCACTATCAGGTGCCGATCCGGGTGGGCAAAGTTACCGTCCGCCCCGGCGATATCATTATGGGCGATATTGACGGCGTGCTCTGCATCCCCCGGGAAATAGCTTACCCGGTGCTGCTGCGTGCCGAAGGCATTGAAAGAACCGAAGTGGATATTTTCAGCTGGGTGCATCAGGGCGACAGTATTTCTGAAATCATTGCCAAAGGCGGTTATTTTTGATAGCTGAAATCAAAAATAAAATTCCGGTGCTGGAGCGTGCCGTGGAGGTTATGGAGTACATAGCCTCCCACCCCGGTCGCGTTTCCCAACCGGAACTTATTGCCGCACTGAAAATACCGCAGGCGACCTGTTACCGGATCATTGCCACCTTGGTTGCCGCCAACTGGCTGGTAAAACTCCCCGGCAACAAGTACGATATAGCTCCTGCCATTGCCCGTTTGAGCCGCAAGACCGAATTGCAGCTGGAAAAATACCGCCCGCTGCAACCTGCGTTGGACTATCTGGCACGGCAGGTGGGGCACTCGGTAAAACTTTCGGTGCCCGATGCCAGTGAACATGTAAGCGTATTAAGTGCCAAAGCTCCGTGGGATATAGCCCTGACTGCGGCTCCCGGAACCCGTTTTGAAATCAAAAACGGCGGTTCGGTAGCTATAATCCTGCTGGCAGATATGGCAAACAGCAAACGCAATGCCATACTTGCCCAAGCGGAAAATCCGGCAAAACTGAAAAAGCTGATTTCCGATTATAAGCGGGATGGTTTTTCCCTTAATGCCGCCTCTGACGATCCTGCTCAACGGCCGCAGATCGACGCCTTGAGCGTGCCGGTTTTTGCGGAAGATAAATCCGTTTGCGGAGTGCTTACATTGTTGAGTATGCCCGGAGAATTTGCAAAAAATGATTTGGCCGAATTGCTGGATGCCATGCGGAAAACCGCCCGTTTCTGCGGAGAACTTATGCCGTAAATAAAGGTGTAAAAATGTTTAACGAAAATCTTTTACTCAACGATCCTCTGGCTCAAAAGCTTTATGATCAAGCAGCGGAGCTGCCCATCGTTGACTTTCACAACCACTTGCCGGTCAAAGACCTTGCCGAAGACCGCAAGTATAACGACCTTGCTGAATTGTGGGTCATCAGCGACCCTTATAAACACCGTGCCATGCGGATTTGCGGCGTGCCGGAAGAGCGCATTACCGGCAATGCCTCCAACCGGGATAAATTCAACGCCTGGGCGGAAACCTTGCCCAAACTTATTGGCAACCCCCTTTATCACTGGAGTATTTTTGAGCTTAAACGCATTTTCAATATCGAAAAAGCTCTCACGCCGGAAACTGCCGATGAAATCTGGGAAAATACGAGAGTGCAGCTTGCCGGAGCTGATTTCTCCTGCCGGAGTTTGCTCAAACGCTTCAATGTAGTCTATTCAGCCCCCTGCTGTGCTTTGAACGATAGTGTGGAGTGTTTTGCTGATATTCCCGGCAATGTGCCTTCTTTGCGGGGCGATGATATACTTGCGCCTACCGCCGAATTTGTCAGCAAGCTTGCCGAAAATACCCGGATGCCGGTCAATGGTTTTGCTCCGTTCATCAACGCTGTGGAAAAACGCATTGATGAGTTCCACAAAGCAGCTTGCCGCATTGCCGACCACTCGCTGGATAACGGCTTTGCCTACGCTTTCTGCAACGATGATATGGCTGAAATGCTTTATGATAAAGCGGTAAAAAATGAAATGCTTATCCCGGCAGAAAAAATGCTTTTAGCTTCGGCGATATTGAAAAAAGTTGCCGGATTTTACAGTCAGCGTAATTGGCTTTTGCTGCTCCACATTGGGGCGCAGCGCAAAACCAGCAGCCGACTTCGTGCCGTTGCCGGTCCGGCGGGCGGTTTTGCCGCCATCGGACACACTTGCAATACCGAAGCGCTGGCTTATATGCTTGACGATATTGAAGCGGCTCCCGCCGGTCTGCCCCGGACGATACTCTTTACCCTCAACCCCGCCGATCATGCGGCATTTGCGGTGCTTGCCGGTTCGTTCCCCGGTGACGGCGTGCGTGGCAAAGTCCAGCTGGGCCCGGCGTGGTGGTACTGCGACCACATTTACGGTATGCGTGACGGCTTTGAAAACAGCGCTGCCTTCGGCGTGTTGAGCCAGTTTATCGGCATGACCACCGATTCCCGGAGCTTTTTGAGCTTTGTGCGGCACGAATATTTCCGCAGAGTTTTCTGTGCATGGCTTGCCGAAAAAGCCGCCAAAGGCGAAATGCCCGCCGATGAAAATGAACTTGTAAAAATCGTTAAAGCGGTGTTTTACGAAAATGCCGCCGAATATCTTGGAGGAATTGAAAAATGAATGAGATGGTCTGGAAAGACAAAGTAGCTGTTGTAACCGGTGCGGGCGGTACGCTCTGCTCGGAAATCGCCAAATTTCTGGCTGCCAAAGGTGCCAAAGTCGTCATGGTGGGCAGAACTGCCGAAAAATTGCAGGCTGTTGCCGATGTCATCACTGCCAACGGCGGCATTTGCCGCATCGAAGCCGGGGATGTAACTGACGAAAAGCGTATGCAGGAAATCGCCGATACCGTGGCTGCCGAATGGGGTCTTTGCCGCATTCTCATCAACGGTGCCGGAGGCAACAACATCAACGCCATGAGCACCATTACCCAGTTCGATCCCCGGGAACTTGACGGAACTCTGCCCGAAGGCGAAAGAGGTTTTGCTGAAATCGATATGGAAGCTTTTGCCAGTGTGTTGAAGATCAACACCATCGGTACTGTGCTGCCCAGCCGCATTTTCGGAGCTCAAATGGCAAAAGCCGGCGGCGGCTCCATCATCAACTTTGCCTCCATGAATACCTACAAACCCCTTACCCGGGTTGCGGCTTACGCTATGAGCAAAGCGGCTATTGCCAACTTTACGCAATTTCTTGCCAACTATTACGCTCCTGCCAACATCCGGGTCAATGCCATCGCTCCGGGATTTTTCGTTAATGAACGCAGTATCAAATATTTGCGCACTCCCGATGGCGGTTTGTCACCTCGCGGCGAACGCGTTATGCAGCACACACCTTTACAGCGTTTCGGCGAAGCCCCTGAACTGTTGGGCTGCGTGGAGTGGCTGCTGGATGACTGCAAAGCAGCTTTCGTAACCGGTATAACTGTGCCGGTGGATGGTGGATTCCTTGCTTCGACCGGGGTGTAAACTATGAAATGCTCACTTATGCTCCCTGCCAAGCCCAACTTGCAATGGCAGTTGGCACGGCAGTTGGGAATAGATTATGCTGTGACCAAAGCGGCACCGGAACTTACCGGTATGCCCGATCCCTCGGATTACAACTCTTTGAAAATCGTCCGTGACCGCTTTGCCGATGCCGGATTCAAACTCTACGCTCTGGAAGGCGACGAGTTTGATATGAATCGTATCAAGATGGGTCTGCCCGGCAGGGATGAAGATATTGAAAAATATTGTGCCATGCTTACTAATATGGGCAAGTTGGGCTTGAAGCTCCTCTGCTTCAACTTTATGGCTGGCGTGGGCTGGTACCGCAGCAAAAACGATCTGTTGGAGCGGGGCGACGCCCTGACCAGCGGCTTTAATGTTGCGGATATCGACAACGATGTGCCGTTGAAAATGAGTCACGAAAAGCTTTGGGAGAATATCATATATTTCCTTAAAGCCGTAACTCCGGCGGCGGAAGCTGCGGGCGTACAAATGGGTATGCACCCGGATGATCCGCCCATACCCCAGCTGTTGGGCTATCCCAGAATTCTCATCAATGCCGATGCCTACCGCCGGGTTTTGCGGGAAGTACCCAGTCCGGCATTGGGTGTAACTTTCTGTCAGGCGACTTTCCGTGCCATGGGCGAAGATGTTTACAGTTTGCTGGAAGAATTCGGCGAAAAAGTCTTCTTCTTCCACTTCCGGGATATCAAAGGTGTCAGCGACAACTTTGTGGAAACTTTCCACGACAATGGCCCCACGGATATGCCCAAACTTCTGGCGCATCTTAAAAAGTGTGCACCCGATTGCCTGATCCGCCCCGACCATACCCCCACTATGGCGGGCGAAAGCAATGAAAGCTTCGGCTACACCATGCAGGGCAATTTGTTTGCCACCGGCTATTTGCGGGGCATACTCGAAACCCTTGATGCTGAAACAAAGTAAGTTTTTTCTAGGAGAATATAATTATGCAGATAAATGTGAATGCTGCCGCCAGCGGCACCCTCAAGAAAAATTTCTGGAACAATGTCCATTTTCACCCCACCGATGCTGTGGAAGATGTTTGGGGGCAGGAAGTATTGAACAAATTTGCCCAGCAGAAATGCGCCCAGTACCTCCGGCTTTATGCCATGTTTGAAGATGTGGTTACCCGTGATGAAAACGGCAATCTCGTCTTTGACTTTTCCGAACAGGACAAGCGGTTTGATATTGTGGTCAACATGGGCTTCAAAGTCTTGCTGTGCTTCAACTTCATGCCCGTAGTGATGGCTGCCGATCCGGTGAATTTGAGCGGTAAGCGTTACAAAGACAAACGCTTCTGCCGTTCCAAACCCGCCGATTACACCGAGTGGCAGGCGCTCTGCCGGGCACAGACCCAGCACTTGATCGACCGTTACGGTATTGAAACTATTTCTCAATGGTTCTTCCATTGCTGGAACGAGCCGGATCTGGGTTTCTGGATGTATCCCGAGTTCTTCTTTGAATGTACCCCCGAAATGCAGGAAGCCAAGATGACCGAATACTGCAAGCTCTACGACTACTTTGAAGCCGGGGTGCACAGTGTATCCGACAAGATCAAAGTCGGCGGTCCCTCCTGCGGACACTACAAGGAATTCTTTGAACGGGTCATGGAACATGTTTCCAGCGGCAAAAACTATGTTACCGGCAAAACCGGCACCCGTTTTGACTTTGCCAGTTTGCATTGTTACAGCTCCATACCGCAGGATGTGCACGATCCTTACCGCTACAAAGTTTGCCCGACAAGCATTGTCAACCAGTACAAAGTTTACCGCAGTATTATGGAAAAACATGGTTTGGGCGACCGTCCTGCCATTATTGACGAATGGGCGGCGGCGGCTGAAGGGTATCTGGGTATCGACCGGGATCCCCGGATGCGATTCCGGGAAACAGAATACTATCCGGCATTCTATTTTAACCTGATCGATTTGATGACCAAGCTGCCCATGCCGCCGGAACGCATGATGATCTGCCTCTCCGGGCAGGACTTCAACACCAATGACTTTGACGGCCACCGCACTTTCTACACCGCCCGCGGCTGGAGCAAACCCATTGCATTGGGCTTCAGTCTGGCAAGCAAGCTGGGCGAAGAACGCTTCGATATACCCGTGGCAATGCCTAAAAATTGCGGCATCATCGGTACCCGCCGTGCCGACGGAGCCGTAGTTGTGGCAGTCTATAACCACGAATCGGATTTCGGCAAATTCGGCAGCAACGAAAAGTTCACGCTCAAGTTCGACAATCTTCCGGCCAACTGCACACTCAAGCGTTACCGGATCGACGAAACTTTCAGCAACGCCTTTACCGCCTGGAGCCGCCTCGGTTCTCCGGCACAGCCCACCGTGTGGGAACGCGAGCAGATCAATCAGCGTGCACAGCTCCAACAGCCCTGTGCCGACGAAAAATGCTCCAACACCTGGCAGGGCGATGTACTTATGACCAACAACTCCGTGGAACTCTTTGAGTTCATCCCGGCGTAAAAATTCTGTAAAACTTTCACAGGGCTGTTGCAAAACTGAATTTTTTGCAATAGCCCTGTATCGTATTGTTTAAGCTTAAAATTCATAATAGAATAGATTGTAATCAGCTAAAAAGCTTATTACTTCAGCGTGTTTTGCTTTTGTTCAGACCAAATCTTTGATCAATATAGAAACAGTGATGTGCAGCACACTTTTACCGGCAGCAATATTGTACCTGTCGCACAATGATATGACCCCCAAAATTCCCCCGTTTGCTTATTTCAGTGATTCCAGCGGGAGCGGAATTCTCTTGGGCTGAGGGCGCGTTTTTTGCGGAAGATCCGGGAAAAATAGAACTGGTCGTTGAAACCGGCGATTTCGGCGCACTCTTTGATGGAGGCGTAGGGGTGTTTTTTCCAGTAATCTTCGGCGGCACAGAGGCGGCGTTCGATGAGGAGATCTTTGAAACAGGTGTGGTATTTGTTCCGCAAAAATTGAGCTACGCTGGAGATACTTTTTCCCAGCATGTTGGCTACATCGGCCAAATAGACATCTTCCTGATAGTGTTCATTGATATATTCGTCGATGGCGGCTTTCAAGGGGTCGGGCTGGAAGAACGCCAATTCCCGGGCGGCGATGTAATCTATGAGGATCTGCAAAGTGCCGATGAGATTTTCCAGCTGCTCTTCGGAGAGTTTGGGCAGTTGGGCGAATTTGAGCTTGAGTTCAGCTTTTTCTTCTTCGGTTTTGCAGTAGCTCAAGGCGCAAGCGGGCACCGTATCGCCGGTGCGGAACTGCCCGACCATGAGAAATCCGGCGAGGCGGTTGCCGATGACCACCGGCGAGATTATCTCCCGCAAACCGGCGTGACAGACATAGGAGAGCGGCTGCAATGTATCGGTAACTTTTTCCCGCATGGTTTTATCAATATCCTGACACTCTTCCAGATGACCGAGGTTGTTTTGAATAAATTTGCAGTAAGGAGTGTTGGGCATTTCTTTGCCCCGGCGGATGGGCAACCCGAAGCGGGAAAAAAATGTTACCCGCAAGTCAAGCATACCGGCAAAGTGGTCGAGCAGCTTTTGAACATCGTCGTTCAAAAAGAGTTCCAATATATTGTGATTTTCCAAATTATCCATAAATCCTCCCAAATTGTGCATGTTTTATTATAACACAATATGGAGAAATTACCAGTTTTTATGTAAAAAAAAGTGGATTTATCGGGTGATAGATCCACAAATCGTTACCGGTTGGGTAAGAACAAGCCGATTTCCGGTCAGGAAATAACTTCTATATCCAGACTTTTGTCAAATTCGGCAATGCATTCTGTTGGTTTGGTCAGACGGTATTTGCCTGCTTTGTACTCCAGCTCGATAGGGCCGCAGGGGGTGGGGTGCTTGCAGTAAAACTCTTTGAGGTTGCCCGGATGGGGCGTTACCGCAAAGTGCTTGAACCCCGGTTCCAGCGGTTTGATACCCGCAATGCAGCGGGGTATAAGGTTGGCGGGAGCCGCACCCCAGGCGTGGTTCCAGTCCTGATTGGGTTTGAGGGTGTCGTCCCACGCTTCCATAGCAATAGTTGCACCTTTGGCGATCATGTTGCTCCAACTGCGTAAATCGTTGCTTAAAAGCAAATTATAGGCGTGATCGACCATGCCGTTGTCAAAGCAGTATTCCACGAGGAAGTGTGCGGTATATACGCTGCAGGACATGCCTTTGGCGACCAGAGCATTTTTCATGCTTTCGCTTAAATCGGCTATTTTGAAGTATGCCGGGTAAAGCAAACTGTGCAGAGCGGTGTGCTGGCTGCCGATGCTGTCGACAAACAGTTCCCCGTTGCGGAAGTTTTTCAGAATGGCAGCTTTGACCTTTTCGGCGGTAATTTTATATTCG
Organism: Victivallaceae bacterium; assembly: GCA_045585955.1. Taxonomy (GTDB): domain Bacteria; phylum Verrucomicrobiota; class Lentisphaeria; order Victivallales; family Victivallaceae; genus SIG78. The sequence goes on along the minus strand of JAZMZK010000098.1, from coordinate 51,249 downwards.
TTTTTGCCGGTAAGCTTATACATGATTTGCATGACTTCAAAATAGTAACAGTTGGGCGTTAAATTGAATTTGCCCAGCTCATAGCTATCCCGTTCCGGCTGGGGCCAGTCGATCAGGTCCCGGGGGAAGCGTTGGGAGATCTCTTCCGGTGTGGCATCCCGCAACAGATCATTTTCTTCCGGAACAAATTTGGCTATATGTTTTTCCAGTTGCGGTAGCCATTGGTTTACGCTGGCGTGATCGCCGGTGTAAAGGAGATAATCGTACACCAGAATAACAGTAATAAGCTGCCACTCGTTAAACCAGGTCGGAACTTTTAAGAGCCAGTCAATGGTGCGTTTGGCAGTAGCCGGGGCTCCTCCGCAAGCAAGATCGCCCAGCATGTTGCTCAAGGAATCGCCTTCGTAAGGCTGGCGCTCCCGCTCACCATCAATGTAATAACCGAAAGCGGAAGTGGCTTTCATGGTGTATTTGCAGAACTGCCAAATCTTGTTGAGTTGGGCGTTGTCAGAAACAAAATCGGCGGCGTTGTCGTCAAATTCGCCATAAAAAGCCTTGCGGATGAGTTTGGCTTTGCCCTTGCCGCCAACGATTTCCACATAGCGGAAAGGTACGATCTCCCGGTTGCCCGCTTCGGGGGGCAGTGGAACGCTGGAACTGTTGGAGTAGGGTGATTTGTGATGCGGCAAATCAAAAGCAAATGCACTTTTGCCCGCCGGACAGGATTTCTGCATAGTGCGGATAATGCGGTAGCCGCCGGGTTCGCGTTCCACACGGCCATCGGCAGCAACTTCGCCGAGTGCCAAATCCAACTCCGCCGGAGCATCCAACTCCACCTCCACATCAAGCTGAGCGTAAGCATCAAGTTCAAAGTCAGCAAAAGTGCAACCGCCATTGAGAGTTAAATTTTTTTCAGAAATATGGATCATTTTCAGTTACTCAATATGTCAAACTGTACGCCGTCAACATTTATTTCATAAAGACCGTTTTTTTTGTACTGTGTCAATTTATTCATACTTTTAAGTACCGGATAACCGGGAAGCTTGAAACGTGCAACGGCTTTGTTGTGCATACCTACAAGCACGACACGAACATTACCTTTGCCATCTTCAAATATCTTACCGCGGAATGTTCCCGCCTGATTTGCTTCAAACTTGATATCTTTGGCAATGCCGCTGGTAATAAAAGGGGATAATCCATTGAGTATTTTTGCCGCATTGGAAAGTGCTGTCCAGTTTGCTTGGGCATCTGCCTGAAAGTGTTTTTCCACACGGCTTATTGCGCCATCGTAACTAAAAAAAATAAAACCTTTTGCTCCATGAATAGCCGCTAACAACGGCATGGCAGCTATTTCATCAGCGGTAATTTTTCTGGATTGGTCATATTTTTCAAACGGAGTTCCATCATATACGGCCCAACTGAATCCCTGATGAGTCATCCAAACCGGTTGATTGGTTTTTACACATAAATCAGTTTGATCGGCAACAGCCCGGATAGAATGTCTTCCCGGACGGGAAATAATCGGATAAGGATCCATGCCGATAACATCTCCGGTGTTTGCATAGAACGGCATATCTTCCACTCTGCATGTCAGAGTATATGTTGGATGCCACGGATCGGCTATGCTGACTGCCTCACGGATTTTTTGCACCATCGGCAATCCGTCCCGAGGCATTTCATCAGATACATACCAACCCAACAGTGCCGGGTGATCTTTTATACCCTGTGCTGCTGCGGTTACACATTCATAAACGCCTGAAACATTATCAAAACCGGTTGTTGCCGATGGACGTCCGGGAAATTGATGCTGCACTGATACCAATGCTTTAATATTATATTTATGCAAATCATTCATCCGGCGGCGTATATGAGCTATACGATCGAATTTTTCCCCTTTATCACCGAAAAGAGTATAATCAATAATTGTATTGAATCCGGCTTCTGCAACTTCTTTGGCATGTTTGCTCAAGCTGTATAAGCCGACTATCATATAAGGTTTGCCATTGACCAGCAAATTTTTATTTTTGTCAAATGTTACCGCATAATCCGGAGCTTTTTCCGGAGCTTTTACAAAAACATTGAATGTTTCTTTGAGTTTGAATGTTCTTTTTTTCAGATCAAGGATTTTTATTTCCAACTGCATAGTCCCGGTTGTAAGGTTTGTGAATTCTGTACGGAAAAATCCATTGGAGTCAATTTCAATGATTTTTGATTGACTACCCAGTGTTATAAGAGCCTTGGTGCCGGCAGGAGAGCCTTGCGTACCCTTGAACACAATTTTTGCAGTTGATCCGAATATGGTCAGACGTTCCGGCTGTAACAAATTTACTGCCGGTATCTCGCCCTCGGATTTTACAAGCGTTACATCATCGATCCAAACTGTACCGGTCGTCCCTTTGCGGATAAAAAATGAAAGCGATGAACGAGTGATCCCTGACGGAACATTGAAAGAAAATTTTATATCGTTCCATTCTCCGGACTTGCTGACTCTGCAGAATTGGCTATTTTGTGAATGATAACGCTTTCCGGCATAATGCTCTATTGCCATTACCTGCACAGATGTTGCTTTGCTACCTCTTGAATTGCGTATATTTTCTGAACGCAGTTTCATATTAAGTGTGTAATACCCCGCTTCAAGTTTACCTAAAGAGCAGCCGGAAACAGTATATTGATTTTTATCGGAACGATGAATCTGTAATGCCATAGTACCGTTGAAGCCTTCTTTTACCAATTCAGCTTCGGAACGTAATTGATATTTTTTACCTTCAGACGGTTCGAAGGATGTTGTATAGATCAATTTACTGCTGCTATCTGCAGGAAAGCTTGCGGCTGTTTCCGGGGTAATTTCTGCTGTTTGGATATCTGATTTTTCTGTTGTTGCTGTTTTGCTGTTATTCCTGATAATTTTTATATCATCAATCCAAACTGTACCGGTCATGCCTTTACGTAAAAATATTGATACCCCGGAACGGGTTGCCTGCCCCGGAACTTTGAACTGAAATTTCACATCGTTCCACTGCCCTTTGGGGGGGACTTTGAAAAACGTACTGTTCTGGGCAAGATATTTTTTTCCGTTGTAATGCTCAATTGCTATTACTTGAATATTATTACTGGGGGTATTGTTGTTGTTTTTGATATTTTCTGCCCGGAGTTTCATTGAACACGTGTATTCACCCGATGCAAGTTTACCAAGATTTACTCCGGAAATGGAGTATTGTTTTTTATCCGTTCTTGTTATCTTAAGTGCGTTACTGTTATTGCAACCTTCTCCGGCAGCAAGTACAGCTTCTGTCCGGAAAATGATTTTTTTACTGTTCGAATCATCAAAAGAAGTACTGAAAACTTCTGATGCCGCCAAACTGTTACCGGCAAGCAGTACTATACTCCCGACATAAGCAATATATTTAAGGTTTTTCATGTAAAAACTCCTTAACATATCAATTTTTATGAATATTTATTTTTGATGCATCCACATCAACATTGTATTGCTCGTTCCAGCACCGTTGAACCAGTGCGATTGCAGTATTTTTATCTGCCATCATTTCTGCATGACCATCCCAGAAAAGGGCACTGCCGCCACCATGCGAAGATACTGTTATATTGGTTGTTTCCGTTGAGGATTGAAAGTTGCAAAAAGCCGTTCCTTTCGGGCCTCCATATTTTGTTGCATCGCGTGATGGAGCGTGAGTATCAGCAAGAAATAAAAAGCTGCTGGGGCTATTGATCATTTTTGTTTTATAAGCTTGGCAAACTGTGCTGCCGGTTGTAGGCGCAACAATCGCCCGGGCTTCCGTCCACCCTTTATAATTTACAATATCTGCCCAATGCACCATGCCATAGGTATAAAGTGCGGCAGTAGATGGGCTGCTGATATTTTTCGGATAACCATATGGCCATTGACCGGGGCAGAATGTTTCATTGCTGTTTTGGGTCGAGTAACCGGCTTCCCGCACGGCATTGAACCAGCAGCCTTCGCCGCGTACATCGTAAATAAGCATATCGTCATTGTCATCAGAATAAGCCCGTGTAACAAAATAGGTCTGTTTGAGATTGCTTATACATGTTGCGGCTCTTGCCCGGGTACGGGCCGCAGACAGAGCCGGCAGCAGCATTGCCGCTAAAATTGCAATGATAGCGATTACCACAAGAAGTTCAATAAGGGTGAATTTGTGAAATTTCATTTTTTTCTCCTTTTTCTCCTTTTTCTCCTTTTTCTGATTGGTTTTATTCAACATCAATGATTATTACTGATTGAGGTGCTGCTACGATTGCACCGTCTGCCTGGATTATATTGCCAGGTTCCAGCGTTCTTGCACTGTCTATCCGGCGGGCCGAAACTGCTTTTTGCATGCCTTTAAGCTCAAACTTCAGCACAACTCCGGTGATCCGGCGATTGACGATGAGCATTTTTCCCTTACTGCCGTCGGCATTTTTTGCTGCCAGAATAAAGAGATCTTTTTCCGGATTCGGAGCAGTGTCAACAGCTGTACCAAGTTGATACAGCTCGTTGAAGGCTTTGAATACCGCAAAAGTTTTGGTTGTCCGTTTGGAAGGAAATTCATAAAGTCCGCAATATGCTCTGGTCGGCAAGGCGTCATAATACATGGCTTTATCTATGGGGCTGTGCTGCATAAGAATAAATGCTGCACCAACGAAGGTTGCCCCAAGCATACCCTTCATATCATCCCAGCGATTTTCGTTGCGGAAATCTATATAATTCCACTCATTGAAAATATTTTCGCAATCTTTCAACCCGGCATTTTTAAGTTTTTTATCCACATACTCGGCGTGCATGATTATTTCCATGGGGTCGGTAGTGTATAAGTGCCATGAATAAAAATCCAGCGGTGCCGCCGTTTTCTTATTGGTGATAAATTTCAGGAATTCATCGAACCATGTTACAAAACTGCGGGTGAAATCACTGCTGTTATGCCGGTTCATGCCGTAAAAACCACATCCGGCGTAGCCGCCTATTTTCAAATGGGGGAACTTGTTTTTCAGGTGATTTGCCACCACCCGGTAAAATTCAAAAAACTGCTCCATGGTACCGGTCCACATATTAGGATTTTCCGGTTCGTTCCAAATTTCCCAATATTCAATATTATAGTTGAACCCATTAGCCCAGCCTTCGTTGTAATGCCGGATGATTTTTTCGCAGATACGGGCATACTTTGCATTGTCTTTGGGCGGATTTATGTGATATGCTTTCAGTTTGTGGCGGTTTTCAATAGTTACCCCCAGCCGGTAAAATATTTTGGTTCCGGAAGCAATGATGCCTTTTATATAAGCATCGGTAAAAGCAAAATCATAAGATGCCGGATCGTTTTCATCGGCATCCATGTTTGGGAAAATATTGCTTACATCTATAAATCTTGCTCCGCCAAATGTTCCGCCAGTGTCGTGAGTCCGCATAAACGGGATCCCTGCTTCGGTAAATTCCGGCAATGCTTCGCCATAGGTGACAGGTGAATTGTTTACGCCATGGAGCGGTTTTATTTTACCAAGATTTTTACTGAAATCAACCTTTAATTCCATGGCTCTGCCCAAATCAGTATCTAAACTGTTGGCGTATCCAGCCTTTGAAAAAGTTATCACGGTATCTTTTCCAGCAACAGCTGCCGGATCATCGGTCAAGCCCGGACAGTTGGTTACTGTTCCATTGCCGGCAATTACCGTTGCTGTTGCCAGTGAACAAGTTGCAGAAACAATATTTTTGATTTTATTCATAACACAGAACAACTCCTGATTTTATTTATATTGCAAGACAAAATATAAACAAATTTTTGTTGAAATACCTTGACAAAAATACAAAAAAGGTATATAATAGTTCAAAATGTTTTTCGGGAGTTGATATGCGGCAATTTAATTTTGACAGTATGACACATATTGACCGTTTCAAGTTGACGGTCAAGCGGATCGGTGCCGGGAAGCACGCCAATTTGCTCTTTCATGATCACGATTTTTCAGAGATCGCGGTGGTTCTGGCAGTTTCTGATACCTTGCACTATTGCAACGGCAAGACTTTCAAACTTGCAGTTGGCGATGTTATTGTGCTGCACCCCGGAATAGTTCACGCTTACGAAAATACTGCCGGTTTTGAGGTCGTCAATATTATTTATAATGCCGCCCAACTGCCTTTGCCGCAGCTCGATGGCGGCAACCTTAAATTTTTTCAAGCTATGGTCGATACGGACTATCTGCCCCGGGAACCGGAAAAACCGTTTTTGCATCTTGCAGAAAAAGATTTGCAGAAAGTTGTATCTTTTATTGAGCGTATGGAAGAAGAAATTGCTTCTGACTTGCCGGGCAACCGCCTTTGTCTGTTCGGGCTTTTTCTCTCGCTTCTGATCTTTATTGCCCGGACTGGCGGCATGGCGGAGCAGGAACACTTTGCCGGGTCGGCGGTTCGTGGACTGCACTACATAAATTTGCATTTCAAAGAGAATATAAGTGTGGACTATCTCGCCCGGCTTTGCGGCATGTCCCGCTCCGGATTTTTTACTGCATTCCGGAAACTCTCCGGCTATACGCCTATTGAGTATCAGCAAGCCAAACGGTTGGCTCGGGCTCTGGAACTTTTACGCTCTACCAATAAGAGTTTGGGCGAGATCGCCAGCGAGTGCGGCTTTTGTGATTCCAACTATTTAAGCAAACTTTTCACCCGCAAATTCGGCACCAGTCCCGGCAAAATGCGGCGAAGCAGCTGATTTTTTTGAAAGGCTTGTTCTATGAAAAAACTTTTTGGTTTATGTTTGATGTTTTTAAGTGCTTGTTGCACTATCTGCGGCGAAAGTTTTTTGGCTGCCGGTAAAGATGGGATTTTTTTGTTCGAGGAACAACGAGCCGGTAAGCTGGTGCTGGAGCTTGGGCATATCAGCTATCTTGTTAAAGCTCCCCAGTGCAACTTATATTATGCTGCTTTGACGAAAAAGCCTGATTCCACGCTCAAAGGCGGTGCCGTGGCTTTGCTGGTTCGGGAAAACGGCAAATTTGCGGTGGTGGAAGTTTTTGATTTGGCTCAACATATTCCATCACATATAACCATTTCGCCTGACGGGAGATTCCTTTATACCGCCAACTACTCGCAAGGCACGATCTCTGAAATAGCTTTGCAGGAAAATGGCTCCATGAAAAGCGTGCGTTTTATCCGGCACTCCGGCAAAAGTATCCTCAAGCGGCAGCGGTCACCCCATCCCCACCAGTGCTGGTTTGATTTGCACACCCGGGAGCTTTTGGTCTGCGATCTGGGGACGGACGAAATTTTTGTTTATGGATATTCTGCCCCACATGGCATTGAAACTCCCGCCCGGAAAAAACTCAAACTTGCTCCCGGCTCCGGTCCCCGGCATCTGGTGTTTGCCCCCGACGGCAAAACGCTCTATTGTGCCAATGAGCTGGCAGGTACAGTTACAAGTTTTTTCCGCAGCAAGGGGGATTGGCTGCCGGGCAAAACGGTTTCCACGCTTGAAGAGCCATTTCAGAAAAACTTTCTGGGAGCGATCAAAATAAGTAAATGCGGCAAGTTTCTGCTGGTCAGCAACCGGGGGCATAACTCCATAGCACTTTTTGAAACTTTTGCCAATGGGGATTTCAGGTTACTTGAAACAGTTAAAATCAAGGGCGATTACCCCTTTGATATACTCTTTTTGAACAATGACCGCACGGTGGCGGTTTGTAATTACAAATCCGATTCGGTAATGCTGTTTAAGTTTGACAAACTGCAAAAAAAGCTTTTGCCCGAAGCCGAATACACCATGAACCAGCCCAAAGCGTTGGTCGAGTAAGGTTTGCAGGAATTTATCCTGCAAACTACTCTCACATCCGTTCGTGGCTTGTCACGCCGAAGTGTAACGAAGGCGGAGGCTGACCGCCCTTGTTACTGTTGGCAAACGACATCAACAAGTTTTGCAACAGCACCTTTTCCCACAAAACTGTTTTGCAACAGTTTTTTACTTGCCGAAGAGATAGTCGGCGAAGTTGTAGTATTGCTGCCAGTCGTAGGGGGTTATGGAGTGTTTGCCGGTTTTGACATGGTAGCGGAGTGTTTTGCCCACCGGGGTATTTACGGGGGGCTGTTTTTCGGGCAGAGGGGTTTTCCCGTAAAGCTGCCAGATTTTTCCGGCGAGTCCGGCACTCATGAATTCCCCTTCCGGGTCAGCTCCATAGTCCAGATTTGAGCTTGCCACATAGAGCCCGCGGGGGGCGATCATAGCAAGGAGCATGTGTTGATCGACCGGCAATTCGCCTTCATTGTTGGTATATTTTACAATATCGGGCAGGAACCAGTACGCATGGGCAAAATACGCCAGAAGCATATCTTCGCCCCGGATGCGTTTGGTGAGTTTGGCTCCCAGATGTCCGGAGTTGTTGGAGATGCACCCGGCAAAAGCCGGTTCGTTGACCGCCGCCCAGATGGAGGTTTTGCCCAAACGGCTGTGCCCGACGGTGATGGCTTTGGCGGCATCCACCAGAGCTATCTGCTCCAGAGCTTTCCGCATTTGGATCATGCCCCACGCCCATGCGCTGATGGCACTTTGGGTGCGGCGGACACCTTTTTTGTATTCCATAAGGGGGATTTCGTAATCGGTACGCAAATCTTTTTTATCGTAAAAGAGGGTGTAAACACTTTTCCGCAAACCTTCCGGATTATCCGGATGCAGTTCGCCATAGCAGGCGGTGGCAACGGCATATCCCCGTTTGATGGTTTCTTCGTAGTTCCACGCTCCAAGAGCTTTGCTGCGGGTTTTTGATGGATTGCCGGTAGCATACCAGCGGCCTTTTTTCCAGCCGGGAGCGCGGGTTTGCCGCACATCGGATTCAGGAGTATTGTATTGATTGCCGGAAAAATTCAGCCCCACAAAAACTGGAACCGGCTTTTGGGCATTTTTCGGCACATACAAGAGCATATCAAAGTCAAATTTTCGACCTTGATGGGTAAAAAGCAGGCGGTATTCCCGGCGGATGGCGGTGTTGTTGAGGGCATCGGGCTTTTCGCTTAAAAGTTTAAGCTCCATTTTTTCGGGAGCAGGGGGGAGTTTGCCGTAAAGCTCTTTTTCAAAAATCTTGAGCAGGGCGGCTTTTTCCTTTTCCCATTGGACAACGCTTTTTGCCTTTATTTCCGGAATTGGAAAAGTATGCAAAAGTTTGTTGTTGTGATTGTTGCGGCGGCGGTAAATTTCTTCCAACATGGGGTTGTTGACCTGTTCCACGATCTGCATGATATCGTCCCGCTCCGGGGTGCGGGGCGAATTGTCCAGCTTATCGGCACCCGGAACACCGGTGGCGGCAAGCATTAAAAGTAACGCAAGTTTTTTCATAACTCAAAAATTTTTCAATCAAAAGATTTGTATAATGCTTTTTTATAATATATCACACCTTTTGATTTTTATTCAAAAAGCGGGATTTGTTTCATTTCATTTTTTGTCCACGAAGTTGTGGTTACGCCGTGTTTGAGCAGATTGCTGCTGCTGCCTTTGAGTTTTTTGGTATCAGCTACAATAGCGTGACCATCGGCATAACCCAGACTGAAGTGGTAGTTGTGGCGTACGCCTACATGGTATCCTTCATAAGATGCTCCGGTCCAGGCGGAGTTATACATGTACTGCGTGGCAACAGCCGTACTGCCCGCCAGATCGAAAACCGAAAAAGCCACGCTGGGGTCAGCGATATTTGCCATACGGTAACTGACAAAATTGTTGCCGGTACCGTTGGCGTTTTTGCTGGTGTAGTGCAGCCTTACATTCAAGTCGTAGGTGGTGTATTTGAAGTCGCCTTGGGCATCCGGGCATTGGATGGCATCGGGCGTTTCCAAAGCGTGCTGGGTGTTGCGGACCCGCACTTCGTATGGCAGAATGGTTTTGAACCACCACTGGGTGTTGCTGCCGACGATCTGCCGCTCCGGAATGGCGTAATCTTCGTTGTCGTTGCGATACATGGCATCGGCAGTCATGATCTGCTTGATGTTGCCCAGACAGTTGTTCTGCTTGGCGGCACTGCGGGCAGAACTCAATGCCGGGAGCAGCATCGCTGCCAGAATAGCGATAATGGCGATAACTACAAGCAGTTCAATAAGGGTGAAGGCGGAGCCCGCCAGCTGGCGGGAACATCCATGCTGGATGTTCCCCTTACAACAACCAATATGTCTTTTCATAATAAACCTCAACATTTTATGTTTCTCTTATAATGAGTCTGTTTTTTACATGTATGGCATCCGGTTTTTCTCCGGTCATGATATATTCGATCATTGCTTGAGCGGCAGCTTCTCCGATTTCTTCGTAAGCGGTTCCGGCGGTGGTAAGTGCCGGAGTCCAGTTTGCCGCTTCTCTCAAGCCGGAGCCGCCTACTACAAGGAAATCCTTTTTGGGTATCAATCCGGCTCTTATACAGGTATGGACGGCTGCCTGTGCCTGAAAATCTCCGGGGCATAAAATCCCCCACGGTTTGGGTAAACCCATTTCCATAAACTTTTTCATCATATCTGTACCGGTTTCGGCTGAAGTATCTCGGGTATAGTCAAAGTTTACTATATTTTCTGCAGCAAGACCGTTATCCTGCAAGGTATCCACAAGGTATTTATTTACAAACGATAAATTGCTGTTACGGTAATTTTTTTCAAAACTCATCAGCAGTATACTCCTGACTCCGTGTGCCAAAAAATAAGTTGCACATTTCATCATGGATTGAGTGCGGTCAAGATTGATGGTGCCGGGGGTGTCGTAGCCGCCGCTCATTATCGAAATTATGGGAAGTTTGGTGCTTTCTGCACAAATCCTTGTGACTGCGGAAGAAAAGGAGATTATACCATGAACTTTACAGGAAAAATCCATTCCCCGGTCAAAATTCAGCAAAACAGCATTGTGTCCACATTTGAGCAATGCTTCGGCGACTGCCCGGTAGAGCATCCAGCCCCATGGGGCTTTTTCGTAATTGAAATCATCCAGCATGTGACCGGGAAATTCCATATATGGTATGCCGATAGTGTAATGCTTTTCCGGGAGTTTTTTAGCCGCCAGCGGGGTTTTGCGGTTCCGGCGGATAATGTATTTTTCTTCTGCCAAGCGGGCTATAACCTGTTTGATGGTTTCCCGACCTGCGTTGAATTTTTCTGCCAGTTCCGCATTGCTGGGCAGGGGCATGCCGGGAGCGATTTCGCCTTTGATTATTTGGCGAAGCAGCTGTGAATAAATCTTTTGTTTTAGACTCTCTTTCTGCCAGATACTCATAAAAGCAACCACTCCCGATTATAAGCCTACACTATAAGATAACAGTAGATAGTGTTATTTGCAATTTTTTGCTTTTTTATAGATAGTGTGTTGTGCAGCCATATTTGTTTGCAACATATTGTATTGCATTGCGTTATCTATGTTTTTTCTCTTGGCTGTTAGAGGCCTTCAATAATATTCTATATGAAAAATACAGGACAGCTGCAAAAAAAATGGGGCTGATGCTTGTTGCATCGCCCCATTGGCTGTCCGGTAAATCTTAATCGGCATCGCTGACGCTGTTTTTCCGCAGTTTTATGCCCTTTTCCATGCAGAGTTTTTTCAGCTCCCGCTTGCCCAGATCACGCAGTTCGGCAATGCGCCGCTTTTGAGCTTCCCGGGGAACGGTGCTGCCGCTTTCCCAATGCGTTACCGAGAGGGGCGAAACATCAAGCAATTTAGCATATTGGGCGCGCTTCAAACCTAATTTTCCCCGCCACTGTTTGATGCGTTCCGGGGTGACCCGGACTGCTTTCAGATTTTCCTCTGCCGGTTCTTCCACGGTTGGAGGAACTGCTGCTTGCAGCGAAGCGTTGGCTTTTTCCAGAGTTTTGATCCGGTTTTTGAGTTCAGAAACAGTTTTTCGCAGTTCCACAAGCTGGCTTTTCAGCTCCTTTTCTACTGCAATAACTTCTTTGCGGGCAAGGCGGCGGATCTCTTCGTTGAGCAACTGCTGGATGTTTGCCATGATTTTCACTCTTTCTGTTGGTTTTACCTTAACTTGCGGAATAAACGCACTGATTTTACTTTACACCGTAAAAAATGATTTTTCAAGCGTAAAAAATATTATTTACAGCTTTTTTCCCGGTTTATTGTCCGGAAGGTGGCAGCGGCTTTGACAAAGTCTATATCGTCCAACGCCACGGTGAGCATCTTGCCGATATGGCACTCCTGCAAAGCCTTTTCTTCGCTGCGGTAGCCGCCGGGCAGATCGTAAGCATTGACAAATCCCTGCAAGCCCAGTTCCGGCAATTCTATGACCACGCCGGAATTGGTGACTTTGGTGATCATGGCGTTGAAGATATTTTCTCTGCCTGCAAGGAGCATCTCTTCCAGATACCTTATTTTCATGCGGTTGCTGGCGGCGTAATAGGCTTCGTCGTTGTTGTTTTCCAGCTCCGAAAGGGTTTCGCCCCACTTCTGCATGGTTTTGTTGCTCTTTAAGGCATGGTGGGTATCTGCCGCCCAGAGCTGCTGGTGGATGAGCAAGTCCGAATATCGCCGTATGGGGCTGGTAAAGTGGCTGTAAAGCACTTTGCCCAAACCGTAGTGCAGGGCGTTTTCTTCCTGATAACTTGCCCGGGGCAGCGAGCGTAAAAAGGCATTCAAAAGTGGGGCTTTTACCGGAGTATCGGGTAAATTCTTCAAATAATTTTTACACGCCTGCCGGTTGGAGAGGTCGCCGCAGGGAATGTTGAAACTGCTTTCCGAGAGGGCGGCAAACTCTTCGAGTTTCTCCGGTTCCGGCTCCGGGTGTATGCGGTACAAGCCGGGAATGTGTTTGGCAAGGAGTTCGGCGGCAACAAAGCTGTTAGCTGCAAGCATACACTCTTCGATCAGTTCTTCGGAGGGGCGCTGCAAGTGGTTCTCCAAACCCAATATCTTATTATTCACTTCGTCGCAAATGACCCGTATTTCCGGTATCTCCAAATCAAGGAACTGCTCTTCGGCTTGCCGGTTGCGCCGCATCTTGCTTGTTATATCCAGCAATTCTTTCAAAGCACTGCAAAGCTCTTTGGTCCAGCTCTCCGGAGCTTTCCGGTTGTCGTAAAACCTTTGCACGGTATCGTAATCCAGCCGGTGATTTACATGGATCAAACTGTGCATCCGCTTGCCGGAAAGGATTTTACCGTTGGAGCGATCCACTTCAAACAATATGGTGTGGGCGGGGGCATCCACGCCTTCGGTCATGCTGATATTTTTAGTCAAACCTTTGGGCAGCATGTTGATCGTTCTGCCGGGAAGATAGGCGGTAAAACCTCTGGCTCCGGCTTTTTTGTCAAAGTACGAACCCGCCGGGATCCAGGCGGCAACTTCGGCAATGTGTACGCCCAGCTCCACGGTGTCGGCAGTTTGACCGGGAGCGAGGCTTACTGCATCGTCATAATCTTTGGCATCAAAGGGGTCGATGGTCAGGGTAAAGCGGTCACGCAGATCGGTGCGTTCTATATCCAATGGAACGATGGCAGAAGCTTGAGCTTCTTCTTCCATAGTGTAAAATTCCGGCAGATTATATTCAGCACACACCGCATCCAAGTCCGCCTGAATAACGCCCGCCTGACCCAAACGCCGCACCACGCTGGCGGTTATGCCGGATAAACGGTGCTCCATGCTTTTGCGGGTAATGCGTCGGCGGGGGATGAGTTCGCCGTTGTAATCGGGGCGGATCTCCACCCAGTCGCCTTTTTGGGCGTTGTGCAGATTGCCCGTTACAAGTATATCGGCAGTCAAACGCTTATCCAGCGGACGGACCCGGTCACGGGTCACCATAACGCCCACGATGGTTTTGCGGGAGCGTTTGACGATTTCAACGACCTGGGCGGCCTGACTGTCTTTTTTATCGTCCTGAAAACGGCGGTCTACCGGCAGCAGGGCTATCCGCACTGTATCGCCATGCATAGCACCTGCTATATATTTGGCTGGCACGAACCAATCCTTATCGGGGGTATTTTCATCTTCGGAAACAACTTTGACAAAACCGAATCCGTTGGGGGTTATGGAAATCTCTCCGACAAAAAACTCGGTGGTATTCCCCAAAAGCTGCTGTTTACGCATCAATTTGCGTTCATTGCGGCGGTTGTGGAGGCGTTGCAGACGGTTCTTTTTCTCTTTTCTCATAAAAATATTTCCGAAATCCGATTTTTGTGTTATATTATAACATTACATTTTATATATACAACAAGATAAACCTTGTTGTTATTTATTGCAAGTGATTTTTTGTATTTTTTTGAGATAAAATCTTTGGAGGAGCTTTTTATGGAAAAACGCAAACTTACAGTGGCGAGTTTCCGCAAGATGAAAGCCAATAACGAAAAGATCGTTATGGTCACTGCTTACGATGCTCCCGGTGCGGATATTGCCGCCGCTGCGGGCGTGGAAATATTGCTGGTGGGTGACTCACTGGCGATGACCGCTTTGGGCTACGAAAATACTCTGCCTTTAACTCTGGAAGAGTCTTTGCACCATGCCGCCGCTGTCCGCCGGGGGGCTCCCGACGCTTTTGTGGTGGGCGATATGCCTTTTTTGAGCTATCAGCTGGATATGAACGAAGCTGTCCGCAATGCGGGTAGATACATCAAAGAAGCCAATTCCAACGCCGTTAAGCTCGAAGGCGGCAGCGAGATCGTGCCTTTGGTGGAAAAACTGGTCAAAACCGGTATACCGGTAATGGCTCATGTGGGATTGATGCCCCAGCATATCCAAACCGCAGGCGGCTACCGCGTTGCCGGTAAAACCGAAGATGAAGCAGCCCGGCTGCTTGCCGAAGTCAAGGCGTTTGAAAATGCCGGGGCGTTTGCCGTGGTGCTGGAGTGTATCCCCGCAGCGGTGGCGGAAAATATCACCCGGCAGGTGAACATACCCACCATCGGCATCGGAGCCGGTGCCGGGTGCGACGGGCAGGTGCAGGTCTGCAACGACCTTTTGGGCTTGTTCGACCGCTTTGTCCCCAAACACGCCAAACGCTACTGCAATTTGCGGGAAGTTATGCTTAAAGCGTACAGCGATTATGTAAGTGATGTGAAAAACCAGAAGTTTCCAACTCAAGATAATTCATTCTAATAGAAAGGTTTATATATTATGGCAAAAGGTACTGTCGTTCAGAAGATCATTGATGCACACTATGTGGCGGGAGCCAAGATCCCCGGTCAGCCGGTGGCTATCCGCATAGACCAGACCCTTACGCAGGATGCCACAGGTACGATGGCATATCTGGAACTGGAAGCTATGAAGACCGATAAAGTCAAGACCGAGCTTTCCGTTTCTTATGTTGACCACAACATGCTCCAGAGCGGGCCTGAAAACCGCAACGACCACCTCTATTTGCAGAGCGTTGCCGCCGCCAAGGGCGTGCGTTTTTCGCCTCCCGGCAACGGTATCTGCCACCAGGTGCATCTGGAACGCTTCGGCGTACCGGGCAAAACTCTCTTGGGTTCTGACAGTCACACCCCCACCGGCGGCGGTATCGGCATGATGGCGATCGGTGCCGGCGGTCTGGATGTGGCACTTGCTATGGCGGGTCAGCCTTTCAACATGCCTTACCCCAAAGTGGTGGGGATCAAACTTACCGGCGAACTCAAACCCTGGTGTGCGGCTAAAGATGTTATTCTCAAAGTTTTGAGCATACTTACCACCAAGGGCAATGTGGGCTCTATGGCTGAATACTTCGGCCCCGGCGTGGCGACTTTGAGCGTGCCCCAGCGTGCTACTATTACCAATATGGGTGCTGAACTGGGTGTTACCACTTCGGTATTCCCCTCCGACGAACGCACCCGGGAATTTCTCAAAGCACAGAAGCGGGAAGAACTCTTTGCTCCGCTGGCAGCCGATGCCGATGCTGAATACGATCAGGTTATAGAAATCGCCCTGGATGAGTTGGAACCCATGGCGGCATGTCCTTCCAGCCCGGATAACATCAAGACCATCAAAGAACTTGCCGGAATCAAAGTTGGTCAGGTCATCGTGGGCAGCTGTACCAACAGCAGTTACCGCGACCTTGCCATGGTGGCGACTGCCTTGAAAGGCCGCCGGGTCAGCAGCGATGTAACTTTTGCCATCGCTCCCGGCAGCCGTCAGGTTTTGGAAATGCTCTCCCGCAACGGTATGCTCGCTGACTTGATCGCCGCCGGTGCCCGTATATTGGAAACCGGCTGCGGACCTTGTATCGGTCAGGGGCAGAGTCCCGCACAGGATACCGTTTCGGTGCGTACTTTTAACCGCAACTTTGCCGGCCGTACCGGTACCAAGGGCGATCAGGCATATTTAGTCAGCCCGGAAACCGCTGTGGCAGTAGCTTTGACCGGCTGCTTTACTGACCCGAGAACGCTGGATGTGGCGTATCCTCAAATTGCGGATGTGGAAGAATTTCTCATCAACGACAACATGATCCAGCTGCCCCTCGCTGACGGCAAGAGTGTGGAAATCATCCGCAAGCCCACCATCGGGCAGCCGCCTCTGAACGATAAGCTGCCCGAAAATATCGACGGCAGAGTGGTTATCAAAGTTGGCGACAAGATCACGACCGACCACATCATGCCTGCGGGGGTGCATCTCAAGCTCCGCAGCAACATCCCGGCTTACAGCAAAGTGGTTTTTGAGTGCTTTACCGAAGCGGGGAAACCCTCTTTTGCCGAGCGTGCCGCTGCGGTGCGGGACAATGGCTTGCACGGGATCATCATCGGCAAAGACAGTTACGGTCAGGGTTCCAGCCGCGAACACGCTGCCATCTGCCCCATGTATTTGGGGATCAAGGTGGTTGCCGCATTGGCGATCGAGCGTATCCACCGGGCAAATCTGGTGAACTTCGGCATTGTGCCGCTCTTGTTTGCCAATGCTGAAGATTACGAAAAGATCTCCGAAGGCGACACCATCAAGATCGACAACGCTCCCGGGCAGCTGGCGGTCGGTGCTTCGGTGATGGGTAAACTTATCACCGCCGACGGCAAAGAGTTCGCCATCGAGTTCAAACACCAGCTCTCTGAAGAAGATATCAAGATCATCAAAGCTGGCGGGAGATTGAATTGCTGACCTTACCCGGCAGTTGGAAATCGGCATTGGCTGAATACATTGCCGGTGCCGATTTTCGGAAATTAAGTGAAAAAATCGCTTTCGAGCGGGCGAGCCAAATGGTTTTCCCTCCCGAAAGCGATACATTCCGGGCGTTGAGTTTGACCGATTTGCCGGATGTCAAAGTCGTGATATTGGGGCAAGACCCTTACCACGATGTAAATCAGGCACACGGTTTGGCTTTTTCGGTGCCGGATGGGGTGAAACTGCCGCCCAGTTTGCGGAATATATATAAAGAGCTGGCAGAGGAGTACGATCTGGTATTCACTCCCGAAAGCGGCGATTTGACCCATTGGGCAGAACAGGGGGTATTGCTGTTGAACACAGTTCTCACTGTCCGTGCCCACCAGGCAAATTCGCATGCCAAACTGGGCTGGGAAGAGTTTACCGATGAAGTCATCAAAGCGGTAAATACTCACTCTCCGGCAGGCGTGGTCTTTATATTGTGGGGCAACCCCGCACAGAAAAAAGCCCGTTTGGTGGACGAAAAACGCCACCACATTTTAGCGTGTGCCCACCCGTCGCCGCTGTCGGCATACCGGGGATTTTTCGGCAGCAACATTTTCCGGAAAGCCAACGAATTATTGGAAAAATCCGGCAAAGCCCCGATTACATGGGTGCAGTAATTTAGAGGAGTTGATTTTTTTATGGAAGAGTTATCACTTAAAGTAGCCCAGGCAATGATTTCCGCCGCCCGGGATTACGGATATTTTCCGGAAGGTGATTCCCTGCGTTCCGCTCCGGAGCTTGTTGAGTGGGAAAAGCCGTTGTTTGTCAATATGTTCAAAGCATTCAAAGAACATTTGCTCCAGGTCAACCGCATGGAGCTGGATTCTGACGAAATATCCAGTATGTTCAACTTCGCAGTGGGCAAAGGGGCGGAAATGGCATTTAATTTTGTCAACGGTCAGGAGCAGGATATCCACCTTGACGGATTGTTCAAATCCCGGGTTTCCCTTTATGTGGATGACCGGCTGATGAATTTTTTGAAAGCCGAACCCATTGCCGCCAATCTGGGCGGAGCTTATGTGGATTTTCAGGCCGAAAACCCCGATGTCGATCCGGTGCTGGGGTTGTTTGAAGCGTTGAAGTGGTCGATGCGTATAGCTGAACACCTGACACTGAAATTTATTGAACGCCAGCAGAAGAACCGGAATTGACAAATTTTTTTTCTGTGCTATATGTAATATATTTTAAGAGAAAGCTGGTGTTATGAATACTGAATTGGTTTTGACAATGATCCTGCGGCTGGGCGTGGCAGGTATGCTGGGTACACTTATCGGGCTGGAACGGGAATACCGGGCGAAAGAAGCCGGTATGCGTACACACTTTTTAGTGGCGTTGGGCAGTTCGCTTATGATGATCGTATCCCAATACGGTTTTGGCGATAACATGGCTGATGCCAGCCGGGTGGCGGCACAGATCGTCAGCGGTATCGGTTTTATCGGTGCCGGTACGATCATGATGCAGAATCAGTTTGTGCGGGGGTTGACCACCGCCGCCGGATTGTGGGTAGCTGCCGGTATCGGTATGGCGATCGGGGGCGGATTATATGTTATTGGTACGGTTTGTACTATTCTGGCATTGATCGGTCTGGAAGTTTTTCAACACATATTTCAGCGGTTTCATGCCAAAAATATCGTTCTTAATTTTACCACCCGCCGTCACTCCGATCTGGTGAAAATCACCGATGCACTCAACGAAAACGGCTGCAAGGTGGTCAACTGTTCCGTGACCCGCTGCGACGATAACAAGCATGACAAGATCCGGGTCAAGATGCTGCTTTTGGCGCACAGCCGGGGCGATGAAGCGGAACTGTTGAAGATCCTCAAAGAATTCCGCAGTGTCAATGTGGAAAAAATAGAATAAAAAATGTCAGCAAGCTGATCTGTAAAATTTATGGATACTCCCAAAAAACGAGCTCCCCGCAACCGGACTTTGCGTTTGAGTGAGGCGGAAAAAAAAGCGTATTCTCTGGAATTGCTGAAGCCGGAAAAAACTTTGCTGCCTGAAGATTTCTGCAACCGGATAATATGCGGTGATTTCTTGAAGACAGTGGATTATCTGCCTGATAAATTTGTTGATCTGTTGATCCTTGACCCTCCTTACAATCTTGCCAAAGATTTCAACGGGTTGAAATTCAACAGCATGAGCAATGATGCTTATGTTGAATATCTGGAAAGCTGGATGCCCAAACTGCTGCGGCTGCTGAAAGATGATGCTTCGATTTATCTCTGCTGCGACTGGCAGTGTTCGGCGGCGTGTTTTACGGTATTGAATAAATACTTTACCGTTCGCAACCGCATTGTCTGGCAGCGGGAAAAGGGCAGGGGGGCAAAAGCCAACTGGAAAAATTCCTGCGAAGATATCTGGTTTGCCACGGTGGGCAAAGAGTATACATTCAATATTGATGCTGTAAAATTAAAACGCCGGGTATTGGCACCCTACCGCAGCAACGGCAAACCCAAGGATTGGGTGGAAGATCCCGACGGAAAATTCCGCATGACCTGCCCCGGAAATTTTTGGGACGATATTTCTGTACCTTACTGGTCGATGCCCGAAAATACCGACCACCCCACCCAAAAACCGGAAAAACTCCTTGCCAAACTTATTCTGGCAAGCTCCAACCCCGGAGATATGGTTTTTGACCCATTTTCCGGCAGCGGCTCAACGGCGGTAACAGCCGCCAAACTCGACCGGAACTTTGCCGGTATTGAGCTGAACGAAGAATATTCGCTCTGGGCCGTGGCAAGGCTGCACCGGGCGGCAGCTGATAAGCATATCCAAGGCTATGACAACGGAGTTTTTTACGAACGCAATATGCTTAAAAAAGTAAATAAATCTTCCTCAAAAAACTGATTTGAGAGTACAGGGCGTTTGGTTTTACCGCAACGCTTTCAAAGTAAATTACATATACAATAGTTTTTTATCTTTTTTTTTGTAATATTTACTTGACAAACCATCTTTACTGTACTATACTACCCATTAAGCCGATTTTTTTTCAACATTTTAACAACAGGGTGCAAAGACCGTGAATAAATCAGTTTGGATGGGGGTGGCAGTAGGTGTAGCTGCCGTTGCTGCTGCATCATATTGGGGAATAAATAATTTTGTAGAAAAGGAAGATTCCGGCAGCTGGGGAAAAATATCGCCGGAACGGAAAGTTGTTTGCGGAACCGGCTATGTTCGCGGCAGCAGCCAGCGGTCACTTAAAAATAAATATGCAAGCTATGTGAGCAAAGTCAATTTTTACAGCCAGCAGCGAGTAAAAAAAGGCGATGTTATTCTGGAATATGATGATCTTGATTTGCGGACGAATATAGCTAAAATCAAGCACGATATTGCCGAGCTTGAACAGGAATTAGTTTGCAAAAAGGTTGCTTTGCAGCTGACTAAAATCGATCCGCTGCCCTCCAGTTACCGCAATTTGCGGCTCAAACGGGATATTGCCCAGGAGCGGCTCAACCGCCACGCTCACGAGCTGGAAGTTTACGAGCAGCTCTACGGCAGCAAGATCGTGTCGGATCTGACTTTGCGGGAAAAACGCCAGCTGGTCAAAGATTACGAAGGCGATCTCTTGTGTCTGGACAGCGATATGAAGGTGCTCAATCAGGGGTTGGAAAAGCTGACCATCAAGCGTGATGAAGAAGCGGTCAAAGATATTGAACTCAAGCTGGTCAACCTCCGCAAAGAACTTGCTTTGCTGGAAGAGCAGAAAAAGTATTACAAGATCGTTGCCCCCATCGACGGGCTTTGCATTACCAACTCCGATACCGTTGGCGGATATGACGCGGTGGGCACAACGGCAGCACTGGTTCACCGGGATAGCAAAAAACTTATTTACGCTTACTTTGACGAGCGTGACATCAAGCATGTCATCGAAGGCAAACCCTGCCGTTTCCGCAGTAATCAATATGGCAGCGATGTGGAGTTTGAGGTTACACCTTATGAAGTCAAGCGGACATTTTACTCTTACGGCGACCGTTTGATGATGTACGCTAAATTCCGATTGACCAAAGAACCGAAACCGTTGCGTATTGATTCCATTGGAACAGTGGAAATTGATGTGGCAGAATAACTTTTTGTGGCAATCCACAAAAAAGATCGCTTGAGTAATCAGGCGATCTTTTTTTGTATATTCAACAACCCGCAGTAAAGCTTATTCAAATTGGGTGAAAAAACTGATAGAAGTTTACCATTTTGTTGTTATCAAAAGGGATTTGCCGGATTTTATTACTGCACACTTTTTGATTTTTTCCAGCCTTATTTCGGTATTGTCATCGCAGAAAATCAGGTTTTGATCGGATTCTTCCAACTGTATTTTTCCTTGAGTGCTGATGGCGTTTTCGTGGAAATCCTTCATAGTTATTTCGTATAAAGCTGCTAATGTGCCCAGATCGTTCCACTGGAAGGATGCTTGCTTGACTGCCACATTGTCGGCTTTTTCCATAACTGCATAATCTATGGAGATCTTTTCGCAGCTTTCAAAGTCGGCTGTGTAATCATTGCCCGCAACCCATGAAACAAATTTTTCGTATAAGGCGGGGCAATATTTTTTGAACGCTTCGGCTATGGCATTGACCTGCCAGACGAATATGCCGCAGTTCCACCAGTAGTTGCCATCCATCATATAGTGTTGGGCGGTTTCAAAATCTGGCTTTTCTTTGAAGGCATTTACTTTGTAGATACCGGGAGCGATCTTTTCGCCCGCATTGATATACCCGTAGCCGGTGGCGGGCTTATCCGGAGTGACCCCCAGAATGGTCAAAGTACCGTTTTGAGCTTGTTCAATGCAGTCGAGCAAATCTTCCTGAAAGCGTTTTACCGGGGCAATACGGTGGTCGGCGGGCAGAATTATCATGGTTGCATCGGGGCATTTGCGTTTGATCAACGCCGCCGCCAGTGCTATACAGGGGGCTGTATTGCGCCGACAGGGTTCGGCAATGATGTTTTCAGCGGGCAGCATCAATATATCACGGGCTTGTGTGGCGGATTTTTCGTCGGTTATCACCAAAACATTTTCGGCATTTAAAAGCGGGAACAACCGCTGTACCGTATCTTCCAGCAAGGTTTGCTGACCGTTGAGCGACATCATGGGTTTGGGGCGTTCTTCGGTGCTCAAGGGCCACAATCTTTCGCCCTTGCCGCCCGCCATGATCACAGCAAAAATCTTTTCTCTGGCAATTTTCATATAGTTTTTCTCCTGATACCGTGCAGCAGTTGAGTGTGGGGCAGCAACCGGCAGCGGATATTGAGTTTATGGGGCAAAAATACCTTTTTTCCGGCAATGGAATCAACCAACTCCTGCACCAACAGTTTTTGCGGGGTCGCCAACTTCAGAAATCCATTGCGGATCTCCATTGGTTCAATGGGGTTATCCACCCAGTATTGGACATTTTCTGCCACGCTTCCTGCGGTATCTTCAGCGTAACGGCAGGCAAACTCGGGCAACAGTGTATCCCGCCCGCCCAGATTTTTGGTGTTTACCACCGGCACACCGCAAAGGGTGTATTCGCCGCAGGAAAACATGGCTCCTTCCACGGCAGAAAGAGCAAGCCCGCAAGCGGCTTCGCAAATCTTTTTGCCGATAAAAAATGAGGGGACTTTCCGGCTCCAAACTGCATGAGGAAATTTGGCGATCGTCTTTTGGAAATACTCTTTTTCCTTCTCCGAATAACTCCCAATCAAGTGCAGATTTTTGACCTTCAAGGCTAAATCATGCCGCTTGAAAGGGGTGATCCGGGCAATGTAAAGTGCATCGAATCTGCGTTCAGTTTTTTTCGCTACCGGGTAGCGTGCCGGATCCAGAAAAGCGTTATGATTAGCTAAATATACCTCGTTGAATTCCTGAATTATTTCCACTTCTTTGGGGGCGTTGGCTAAAATAATGAACCTTGCTTCGGGAAAAGCATTTTTTGCTTCGGCAAGGCGGGTTTTCAGCTCGTTTGCCACTTCCGGGAGTTCTGCCGACCAGCCTAATTGCAACAGCATGGTGAACTTTTCGCCTTGCAAGATCGCTTTTTGAAACGCGGGCAAATTCCGCAGAAAATCCATTTCAAAAGCTGCAATGATTCTGGGCGAATGATTCAATATATAGCAGGGCAAAAAATCAAAAAACTTCATTTTATTTGCCCCACTCTCTGGCTTTGATCAAATTTTGTGTACGGTTTTGGGCGTTGGCGGCAATGTTTCCGGCAAAGATGGATATGCAGTTGTTGGTAAATCTGCCGTTGATTGTATGGAGCAATAGTGGGGGGCAATCAACCATCAGCAGCCCTTTTTTCTGATCGATAACCGCTCCGCAAAAGTTTTTGACTTCCACTTTGCGCCAGAAAATATTTTTGTGTTCGGGCATGTAAAAGACCGCTTTAAGGTTTTCGCTTGCCGGAGCCGGAGTATTATTGATTTTCCAGTTCAAAGGATTGATGTTATATGTATCAGCAGGCATGGGGGGCATTTTTTCATTGTTTATACAGCTTGTCCAAGTGGCGATCACGCCCGCATCGTCGGCATTAGTGGCTGCTTTAAGGTCTTGCCAGTAAAAGTCGTCGGCGATTTGTTCAGCCGTTTTAGGCTGCATATCGGGTAAGTAGGCGGCAATAAAACCGTTTTTTACCGTCATACCGCTTACATTCTGCATGGCAGCGTATAGTAAATCCGCATTTTTGCCTTCGGCAAGCAGCACAAAGGGGTGACCGGCTTCGTGAAAATTTTCCATGTAATACTCCAGAGCGCAGGTTACATTATCTATGGTTAAATCCCCTATTTCCGGAGCAAAAACTCTTACGCCCCGCCCGAAAATATCGTTGGTGTGGGTCTTTGTCCAGTTAAACTGTATATCATGCGTATCGCCATACCCGGCAGGGGCTTTGCCGATATAAAACAAATCAAACTTTGAGTGATACTGTGGTATATCATTTTCCCGTATCAGCCAGTTGGTACCATAGTCGAAGGGCGAAGTTGAACTGCACCCAGCAAATACTGCTGATAATAAACTCAAACAAATTGTCCAATAAATTTTTTTCATTTTTTCCTCCATATTTTACACCAGTAAACCCGCAGAATAAACAGGGGGTTGCCTATAATATAACGCTTAAACAATCTTATCGGCTCGTTGTAAAGCCGGTAACACCACTCAATATTGCATTTCCGCATCCACAAGGGGGCCCGGGGGATGCGTTCAGATACAAAATCCAGCAAGCCCCCGACACCGATCGCCACACATCCGGGCAAATCGTGCAGATGCTCATTGATCCACATTTCCTGCTTGGGTACGCCCATAGCCACTAAGACAATATCCGGCTGCAACGCTTTGATTTCAGCAAAAACAGCTTCTTCGCTTTTCTCGCTGAAAAATCCGTCCGCACAGCCCACAAATTCCGCTTTGCCGTTCAACGCTCCGGCTTTTTCCAAGGCTTTTGCCGCCACGCCGGGAGCTCCGCCCAAAAGGTAGATGCGGTAAGGCTTTTGTGCCAGCAAAGGGAACATATCAGTACCGTTGACATTTTCTTCCACCTTATAGCCCAGCATTTTTGCCCCGATCTTTGCCCCGATTCCATCGGCAAAAACCGCTGAACAGCTGTTGAGGACTTGCTTATATTCTCTGTTTTTATAAGCTATGTTCAAACAATGGGCGTTGATGAATGCCGCATGGTGATGTTGTTTGCTCTGCACAAGTTTGTCCAGTTGCGTAAGAGCGTTTGCCATAGTGCCCCGGAAGAATGATACGCCGAAAATCACCGCCTGTTTACGCTCAAAAGTATCGACTAAACCTTGTGCAGTGTTTTGCCAGCTGAATTTGGCAGATTTTTCTCTGCCCTTTTGTATCAACTCTTTTTGATAAACCTCATTTCCCAGAATTTTCTCCATGGCAGAAGCTATTTTTTGTGGCGAAGCGGGGTCAAAGAGTTCGGCGGCACCAGAACCCAACTCGCCCAGCGAGGAGTTGTTGGAACATGCACAAGGCAATCCGGCGTGCATAGCTTCCAACAGCGACAGCCCGAACCCTTCAAAGTTGGAGGGAAATATATACATAACACTTTGACTGTAAAGCTCCGGCAGTTTGGCAAAGTCCACAAACCCCGTGAACTTGAATTGCTCTTTGCACGGCGATTTTTCCGCATACTCAAAGACAGTTTCCGCCCCGTTCCAGGCGGCTCCCGGCATGACGAGGGTGTACTCTTTACGCAGATTTTCCGGCAAAAGCTCAAAGGCTTTGAGCAAATTCAAATGATTTTTGCCGGGGTGCTCAATGCGTGATATATAGAGTATCTGTTTAAGCTTGGGTGTTTCCACCCCTTCCGGCGGCGTAAACCCGTTGTAGACCACCGTGATTTTTTCTTCAGGGATATGCCAATATTTGATCAAATCGTTTTTGGTTGAATTACTTATGGCAACGATGCTTTGAGCTTTCCTCACATAATAGGGCAAAACATGCTTGATGTAAAACATCCTGAATCTGTCATACTTTACCGGCACATGGTACTGGGATAAATCATGCACCACCGCAGTTGTAAATATGGGGTAACGGCAGAACACCCGCCGGTTGGCAGCGAGCATGATGCAAAAATCATACTTTTGCCAGCGTATCCGCCAGGGCAGGATAAACAAGCTGTAAAGCATGGAAAACAAAGCACGGCGTTTCTTTATTTTTATAAGCTCAAAGCGGGCAAATTCTTCTGCTCCGTCATCTTCCACGATCAAAGTGAGCTCATGCCCGGCACTTTCCAGAGCTTTGACCACTTCCCGGATATATACCGAAATACCTGATTTGCCGTTATCAAAGGGGATGGCTGAAAGTAATATTTTCACAACAGCCTCCCGCAGATTTCTTTAAATTTCTTTATAAACATATCTTCCGAAAAATTATTTTGGGCTATCCACAAAGCGTTTTTGCCCAATTCTTTCAACAGTTCCGGCTGCTGATAAAATAAAGTCAGGGCTTTTGCTGCAAAGTCCACATCCTTTTCCGGGATAAGCGCACCGCAACCTTTGGTCAGATACTCTCTGACACCGCCCAGATCGAATGCCGCCACCGGCACGCCGTGTGCCATAGCTTCCAAGCCTACCAGCCCAAAAGGCTCCTGCCAGCGGATGGGGAAACAGAATATATCGCAATTTGCCCACAACTTTTCCGGTTCGCTGACAAAACCTGTAAAGTGTACTTTATCACACAATTTGAATTTTTCAACCAGCGATTCCAACATAGGCCGATCTTTGCCATCTCCGGCAATGGTACAAGTAAATGGTATATCCAGCTTTGCCAGTGCTTTCAGCATAATATCCGCTCCTTTGCCCCGGATAAGCTGCCCCAGAAAGAGTATCCGCAGAACTCCATCAGGCATAAATTTGCGTTCATTTGCGGATGTTTTGATAAATGCCGGGAGCTTGAAGACTTTTTCAAAGCCGTTTTTATGCAGATTTTCTACCATAAAATCCGAAAGAACCAATGCCGGAAATTTGCGGTATTCTTTTAATGGCGGCACCGGATTTCTCCCCAGCGAACAAAGCTGACAGATGAATTTATTGTACGCACGATGACAGTTTATTCTGCCAATGGGCATATAATAGTGGTGCCGCTGGCAGTATATATTGTGGTCGTGAGCAAAAAAGAATGTCCTGTCAAGTGGGAGATATTGCAAATACTTTACATCTATAATATTGTGCAGTATTGCCATATCGCAAGTCTGCAAAAGCTCATCGTTGGGGGCAAACTTTTTTATGGTAGTAAATGCCGTAGCAAAAGCGTTCTCATCCTTGCCGCCATTTTCAATATAACGATAATGCACTGCAAAACCATTTTGCCGCAAAAGCTCGGCACTTTTTTGCATATAACGCTCGATGCCGCCAATAATGCCGTTGTATTTACCGATGTAAAGGATATTTTTCATGCTTTAAACTCCCGGTAAACAGCAGTAAGTTTTCCGGCAATGCTCTGCCAGTTGTACTCTTGAGCGGTTGCTCTGCCGCCGGCGATCAAATCATTACGCAGCAACTCGATTTTATTGTACGCTTCAAGCAGACTTGCAGCGTTATTATCTTCAAACAAAAGGGCATTTTTTCCGTCAATAAGAAAATCCTTCAACCCGCCCACTGCAGCGGCGATCAGCGGCACTTGAGCATCCAACGCTTCCAAGGCGGCAATGCCGAAGGGTTCATGGCGGCTGGGCAATACAAAGCAATATGCCGTTTTCAACGCCTGTAAAAGTTCCACACTATCGGGCTTCAAGCCGGGGATGATGGTCAAACGCTCTTTTACTTTCAGCGTTTCAGCTGTTGAAAGAATATCATTGTAATACCACGATGCGGTTACTGGGCCAATCAGCAGCAAATGGGTATCTGATTGCTGTTTAATAAGTTCCAGCAGGAGCTTCTGATTTTTCTGGTAATCTATTCTGGATATGCACAAGATAACTTTTTTATCAAAAGGTATATTATATTTTTCCCGGAAATCACCAACCTCCGGCAGTTCCCGGTGCAATATACCGTTGGGGAAAAGTTGGACCTTTTTGCCGGGATAACGCTTTTCGAGTTGAGTTTTTTCTTCTTTACTTAATGCCAACAGCAGATCGGCAGCACTTTCGGGAGCATGTTGCAGTTGAAATAGCCGGTCGATGATGCCGCCGTAAGAAAATTTGTGCTTCAAGGGTTTAAGCATCAATTCCATCTCTTCAGTTGGTATGGCACAAGCTCCACCGTGCAGACTCATAATGCAAGGCGTGTGCAACGCTTTCCCCAGCTTGATGGCGTAGTTGGCGATCCTGCCTCCGGCGTGAAGGTGGAATATATCAAAATTACCATTCCGCAAATAACGCAGCAGCTCCGGAGTCAAGGGGTTGCCGCCCTTTTTATCCAACGCTGATCTATCCTTTTCCGGCATGGGGAAATAGGGGTAAAAGTAGGGAAATCTTTTTATAACAATGCCATTGATAATTTCTTCGCCAACTTTATCCAAAGCGGCGGTGCAGATTATTTCCGGCTGTAACCCTTGAGCTTGCTGCTGCAAAGCAATGTTCCAGACCACACTTTCAGTGCCGCCCCATTCGTTAAAGGTAAAGCGGCGGACGATATGAGCGATTTTCATTGTTTTGTCCCCCGGTAGTAACTTGTTTTTTGCACAAAACGGTAAAGGGGGGCGTAGAAAAATTCTTTGATCTTCCGGTGTTTGGCAAGAAAGACCCAATCCCGCAAAGTTTCTGCGGCAATGCTTTTGATACAGCGGCAAAAACTCATATCCGGTTTGCCCATTTGCCTGTCGGCAACGCCTTCGTTGAAAAAGCGTTTTTTTACCTCTTTAAGGGTATAGTTGTGAGAGTGTTCCACCACGGCAGCGGGCACATACACGATTTTTGCGTTATAGCGTTTTACCCAGTCGGCATCTTCGGAATACTGGATATTTTCATTAAAGGGTTTAGCAAGCAAATCAGCTTTGCGGAAGCCCGACGATACCAGCGAAAAAAAGTTATCCCAAGCTGTTGATATTGAGCCATCACCGAATGCCCGTTCATAGTCTTTTTTTACTACAAAGTAAGCATCTTTTCTGGCGATCTGGTTGCCGAAAACACAATCCACACTTGGGTCTTGCAAAGGTGCGGTCAGATTTTTCAAATAATCGTGTTTTTGAGGTATGGCGTCGCTGTTGTTGAATACTATTATATCGCCTTTTGCCAGACTTATCATATAATTCAAAGTCTTACCGGGTACATATTTACCTTCCGGCGGAGCGATGCGGCGCAGCTCCGGCACACTTGCCAGATACTCTGTGGTACCGTCAGTGGAGCGGTCGTCGCAGGAGATGATCTCCACAGCTTCATCCACCCTTTGCGCCAACAGCATTTCCACAGTCTGCCGGATATATTTTATATCGTTATGTGATCGCATCAAAACCGAGATCATGCTTTATCTCCTGCTTGAACACAGCTTGCCACGGCTTCTTCGATAGTGGGGTAAATTTCAAAGACCCGGTAGACTTTGGTTATATCCAGCACGATCTGCATATCGGTACTTACCCGTGCCAATTTGATTACCGAATCATTTTCCAGAGCTTTCTGTGCCATGGCAAGCAAGGCATCCAAGCCGTAATTATCTATATTGACCAGTTTTTCCAGATCCAGCACAATGTTTTCGCCGGGCTTCATGCGTTCACTTAAAACATATTTGAAGTTTTCGGCTCCCAGCCGGTCAAGGTAGCATTGTACATGTGCGATCAGGACTTTATTGATATATTCAAAACGCATTTCCATAATTTACGCCCTCTTGAGTTTGCCGGTGAATTTTTTGATGAGCTTCTTTGCCCGGAGCCGTTCGGCATGGTCGAACATCATGTAATAGAGTGCCGGGAAATAGATGATCACGCCGGAAAATCCCGCCAGCGCCAGCAGGAAAAATTCATGCACTTTGCCCCGCAAAAGATAGTATTGCCAGTAACAGACCATCCCCGTTGCCAAGGCTAAAAGTGCCGGTTCAAACAAAGAATAGAGTATAAAGAATCGCAATTTGATATTGGCTCTTTTTATCAGATGCGGCAATACAAACCCCACAGTTCCCATGAATTTGGTCAAGATCATGGCACCAACCACAATAAGTTCATGGGGCTTGAGCAAAAGCCCGATAACTGATATGGCAATAAAGAAAATACTTTCAAAACTCTGGACTTTTGCCAGAAATTTGTGCTCTTCAGCCATGGTCAGGAACTTTTCGGGTATGCTGCGGCAAACCAGCAGAAAATAGACAAAAAGCACCATCAACCGGCAGATGAACGCCGCTTCAACGCTTTCCACATTAAACAGCAGCAGGATTATTCTGGGGGCATAAATCATCACCATAACTGTTGCCCCCGCCGCAAAAAAGTTCACCCACCTTATGGAACGCATCAATATTTGAGCCAGGTGCATGGTGCGTTTGCGGCTGTGGAGCAAGGCGGATATGGGCGAAATATTTTCCACATAAGGCAAGGAAACCTGCTGGATAAGAAAGGGTATCCGGCTCCCCAGCTGAAAGATACCCACCGGAGCCAGCCCGCAAAATATACTTATAAGTAAAAACATGCCCCGCTCCCAGATCATCCGCCCGATGGAAATGATGTAAACAGCACTGCTGAAATGGAATATACCTTTGAACACCTCTTTATCAAACGCCAGTCTTATGCGGAATTGGGGAATGCTTTTCCACACCGCTATAAGCATGGCAAGCTGGGTGGAGCCCATAATGAGCATCACAAACACCAGCAGCTTGAACAAGCCCCACTCCATAGAAAATATGACGATGACTCCCGCCAGCTCCAGAACTTTTGAAATGATTATTATGTAGTTACGCAAATAAAGTTTCTGCAATCCCACCAATATTTCCGGGAACACCCCCAGCGGAAAAACGATCATTGCCGCCAAGCCGCTCAACAGCAAGGCTTCCCGGCAAAACCGGATATATTCCGTTGTTGCATCGGCGGGCAAATGGAAGAGTTCCCGCACATAATACATGCCCACCAAAGTCAGCGGCAATATCAGAAGTGCCATTGTTACATGGCTGAAAAATATGCTGGAAATGGTGTGATTGTATTTTTCAATATCTTTTTTATAAAGTTCAGTTGCCGTAACTTTCTGTGCCGCCACGCCAAAGCCCAAGTCCAGCAAAAGTGCGTAGCTGAAAAAGCTCCACAACATGACCCACAAGCCGTATTGAGCCTCCCCCAGATGGCTGATGAGCCAGCGGGTAACGATAATGCCTTGCACCAACCTGACAAACATGGAAAAATAGTTGGTTACGGTGTTTTTGAAAAATGGTATTTTCATAAATCATTTGCTCTTTCTATCATAAAATCAAAATAATCAGCTACCGAGTTTATATTTTCCGGCAAATCCGTGTTGGAGAGTATTGCCGCAAACGAGTCTTCATCTTCGGGGGCAAAACCGTGCATACCGTTCAAGGGCTTGCTGCCCATATCCGACGGCACGATCTGGATTCCCGCATCCAGCAGGAAAATTGCGTCACCAAACATCCGGTCAGTGCGGTAAATGCCGTATTTTTTCTCTTCATTTTGGCTCAAAAAGCGGCCCGGAAACTTTTTCATTATTTCCGGAATAACACTTTCAGCCTTTTTGCTCAAATAATAAAATCTTGCCATGGTGGAGTCAAAGCAAGCTCCGTAATCCTGCCCGAAAACCAATCCGCTTTTTTCCACCGCTTGCATAACATCCACCGTACCGGCAAGCGGGGTCATGCCGTGGTCGGAAATCACGGTAAAATGCACAGTTTCAGCATACTCTTGAGCTTTGCGGTAAAGCTCTTCGATGTAAGTTTCAAGGGTGTCAAGTTTGTTTTGCACCGCCGCAAAATCTTTTACTTTATCGTGCAAAGTTCCATCAAAACTTGCGGTGTAAACAAAGAGAAAATTTTTGCCTGCTTCAAGAGCTTTCGAGGCTGCCGAAAAATTCTCTTCATCGCTCAAACGCCAGTTGGAAATGTGGAAATTCACCTTTTTCCGGCTCAAAACATCGTGCAGATTATCAATATTTCCCATACCCTTGGCAACAAAGAGATCCCGCTTCTCGCAGTAATCCACGAACTTCAATTTCCATATCGGCATTCGGTAAAGCTGAAAATATCCGGTAAAGCCGTAGAGTTTTTTCAGGAATTTGGATAAATGGTGCCGCACCCGCCCCCGGTTCCAGAAACTTGCCGGTTTGAAAGCCCACGCCAATTTGGATATTTTTTTGAATGGCGACTTTTCCGGAGCAAAGCAAAACAACCCCAAATGGCCGTGTTCAGATGGCGTTTTGCCCGAAAGAATAGTGGGTATGGCACTGCTGGAGTAGCCAAACTGCATAAGGATTTTTTTGCGGTTCGGCAAAAGTTCCGCAAGATAGTTGTGATCGTTAACGATCTTCCAGCCCAGTGCATCTATAAATAAAAATATTTCAATGGTTTGGTGTTTCATATTTACCTCATGGCAACGCCTTATAGCCCGGGAGTTTCCGGAAATCTCCGGCGGGGCGGCGTTTTTTCCACTCTTTTAACGGCTGTTGAGCCTTTTCCAGCAAGTAGCCCGTTGTTACCGCCGCCGGGGCGATGGTTTCCCAGATGCTGTATTCGCTGGCTGGCACGCTCAAAAATTCCAAATTCACATATCTGCGGAAAATCGGCAGTTTATCAGCAGATTTTCCATACACCATTTTCACCGCATTGCGGTCAAGCCCGAAGGTGTTGCCGTAAGGCGTGATCCCCGGCACAAATTCGCCGATATCGTCAGCGTAACTTACCAGATCAAGGAAAACTGCCGGATAGATTTTCCCCAGTCCGCTGGTCATACTTCTCCCCAAGGGGTTGGCTCCGTTATGGAAGTCATTGGCAAGGTATGCTCCATTAAGATATTTTTCTTCCCCGGTAAGTTTATGAGCGGCAATCAGCGTCATTGCCCGCCGCAGCGGGTGATAGTTGCCCCACGCCATAGCATGGACCCATCCGGCATCGGCGGCGTGCCAGAGTGTGCGGTAGGGGTAAGCATTTTCCTGATCCTCAAGCATTTTATTGGCATTGCGCAATATAACTTTGCGGTATTCAGCAAATATACCGTTGATTTCCGGAACTTGTTCCAGATTTATCCAGCACAAAACTGACCATTTCCAGAAATCTTTGTTGAACTCCTGCCGGATAAATTTTTGCTTTTCCTGCACCACGGCAAGGTACTTTTTATCGCCGCTTAAGCTGTATAAATTCACTCCGGCGATCAAGAGGTCTTTGCTGGAAAGTTCGGCACTTTCCCGGTAGAAGATAACCTTTTTATTATAGATGTAACTTGCTGCCAGACGGTTTTGCGGATTTACAGCAAACTGCCACGCTTTTTCTGCCGATTGAAAATACTTTTCCGCCTCGGCAGTGCTTCCGGCTTTTTTCATTGCCAACGCCAGCGTGGAAACTGCTGCGGCGTATTCCAAAGTACCGTTACGAGATGGCTTTGATACATAATAAGTGCGTTTTTCTTCATGGGGCAACCCTTCGCCTGGCCCGGGATGTCCCACGGTTTCAAACCATGTGCCTACGCCGCCATCGGCTTGCTGAACTGCCAGCAGGTGTTTTACGCCCCACGCGGCTTCGTCAAGAATATCGGGTATATTATTGCCGCTTTCGGGAATGTTGAGCTGGTTATCAATGAAATTCTCCGGCTTCATCAAATAAAGTGTTGCCAGATCGCTTACTATCCTTAAATGATAGGGGCGGCGGTCGTAGTCCGCGGCATCGTGCCAGCCGCCGGGAGCGGTGATGATTTCAGTTTTATAGGGTGGATTCTGCTTGATAAGCTCAAAGTGTTTTACCTCGATGCGGTTGCCTTTGCGGTCAAAAAATCCGAAATCCTTTTCACCTTTACCCTTGCGGTAATGTTCCGCATTGCCGGGGAAACGCCCCCGGACGACTTGCTGGTGGCACGCCGGAGTTGTCCACGCCGTAAAAGGTTCTGCTTTGGCAATTCCGCAGCGTTTGTGGTACAAGCCCCGGGCGTGGATATAAAAAACTTCGCTCAAAGTTTCAGAACCAATGGTAAATACCATACTTCGCCCGATATTTTCCACAAAAAAGTAATATTTGCCCGGAGTGTTGAATCTTGAGTAATCCAGTTCCAGAACTTCCTCGCCGGTAAAGGGCGTTTTACCCTGATAAGCGGGGTCATTCCGCCGGAGTTTCAGAATATTTTTATAAACGCATTTATCATCGGAACTGCGGCGGATCTCAAACGGTTTCCCGGCAAGGTGTTTCAACGGCAAAGCTCCGGCACTCCCCAGCCATGCACCCATATAGGCAAATTTCTGCTTTTGATTTACGGTGTTGCCCACTTGATTGAGTTTGAATATACTGCTGGGCACAGCTGGATCGTATTGCAGAACCGATCCGGCAATATCGACTTTTTCTCCGGCTTTCAGCGGTTTTTCAAAAATTATATAGCTGTAAAAAGTTATATCCGCTTTTCGCAAGATATTGCCTTTTTTATCCCGCAAAAGTGCGTTTTCTTTCTCCCAGATACCGGATTTTTTTATGCTGTGGGAGGTATATTTATAAGGCTTGGGGTCTTTCAGCACCAACACTTGCGGCGTTAAAAATTCATACTCTGCTGCTGTTGCCAGATACGGCATCAGCAATAAGAAAAACCATCTTTTCATGCCGATACCTCCACTTTGCCGCCGGTGAACTCTTTGCAGTATTTATACAATATACTCAACATGGCAAAAAGAATCATCATTTGAATAAAGTTCACCTGCTGTTTCATCACCCACTCCAGCGTGGATTGCAAATATATTGCCGTAAGTCCGCCCACGATACCGGCTGGAATGTAAAAGAGTTCGCTCCTCCGCAGCCGTTTGACCAGTTTGCACGCAGTTACATAATAGTACCCCAGCCACGCCAGAAATGCCGCCAGTGCAAAAAATCCGCACTCGGCACCCACCAGCAGATAACTGGTTTCCACAATGCCCTCTTTGAAATCTTTGGCAATGCGTTTGTTGTTGTAACGGTATTCGCAATAGGGGTAAGGCGGATTGATCTTGATACCCCAGTTGTTCAACCCCACCCCCACTAATGGCTCATCGACCATCATGTTCCAAGCCGAAGCGGCGAGATACTGCCGGGTCATAAGCGACTCTTTGGGGGCATTTTCAAACCGCTTGATAATGTTGGGCAGCAGCAGCAAGGCCCCGAAAAAGCAAACGAGAAGTATGGGCAAAAGGATCTGGATCTTGCGCATGTGGAACTGGTAACGCAAGGAAAGCAGTGCCGTGATCGCACACCCGAACGGCAGACAAACCATCGCCCCCCGGGAATATGTACGCATACATGCTGCCGACGCCAGCAGGAAAAATCCGGCAAAAAGAAACCTTTTCCACCCTTTATTGCGGTTGAAGTAATAGGCAAAAAAGACCGGTGCGATCAAATTCATATACATCCCCATACTGTTCTGGTGGGGGAAAAGCCCGTTGGCCTGATGTATGCCTTTTATATGCTGAAAGACCACCGAAAGAAAAGTCACCGATGCCACCACGCCGAAAGCGATCATTATGGTATTGAAATTGCGTGTGTAATAAAGGTAATAGTATGCACAAAGAAATACTATATACATCATGATCATTTTCCACAGTTCAAACCAGGAAAAGAGCACATTATCCGCATTGATAAGTGAGGGTATGCACAAAAGAAAATATACTAAATATATCTTGCTGCCCTTATCCGGAAACAACGGCTTCTTCCGGTAAAGGAACAACATGCCCGCCAGCATCGCCAACGCTAAAAGATAGACCAGCGATACTTCCATACCCCGGGAAGTCCCCCGGTAAGTTTCGTGGGAAAAAAAGTTGATGGATACCTGATTGAACACCATTACCGGCAAAATTACTGCAAAAATCGCATAACGCATATACTTACGATTCAATGTAAGCATATACCCCAGCGGCAGTACGCCCATAAAAGCGATGAGAAAAATCAGGTATTTCATTACAGCCTCAGTTTATGAAATTCAATGCCGGGAAAGTAAATGTACTCAAGAATTGAGCCGTGGGCAATATCTTGCGGACAAAGACGTTGTATTCGGAGATATTGTCGTGGGGTATGTAAACCACATCTCCCGGCTGCAGCCGCACATTGGCACAGCGGCCCTGCATGATGCCGTCAATATCAAAGCGGTAGAAGCGGGGATTTTCCATGCCGCCGCGGATGATCACGCCATACTGCCAATACTGTTCTTTCAACCCCAAGCCGGAAGATACCAGCTCCAGAATACCCAGATTGTGATCCCACAACCGCTTATGGGGCCGGTTGATGCTGCCGATAATACTGACCATGGCTTCGGAACGCACGGCTATATAGATGTAATCGCCCTTTTTGAGCTTGACATTGTGCCAGCGGTCGCCTTTTTCAATGGCAAGCGAAAAGTTTACCGGCAAAATCTTGCCGTTCCGCACAATGATACTGTTCTGGAAATCGGCGGCATCCAGCATCTGATCGTCAAAGTCCCGCACTGCCGAACCTCCGGCTTTGGCAAACAGATCTGCCAGCCGCATACCGTTGGATATAACGAACATACCCGGATTGTTGATAGCTCCGGCAATGGTGGCGGTCTGACTTCTTACATCAATGGCAAAGACCCCCAGTTCGGGATTTTTGATATATTGAGCATAGATTTTTTTGATTTTTTCGCTGGCTTCTTCCAGCGTCAGACCGGCGACCTGCACCTGACCGGCGAACATGACCCCGATGGCACCGTCGGGCGTAACCAGCGATTCCATGATAAGATCGGGGTGGTTGTAAACTCTTATGCTGATTTTATCCCCGGCATTGATCCGGTAGACCGGTTCTTTCTGCTCATCGAGTTTTTTCAGAAATTCCAGCTGGCGGCGTTTGTCTTCATCGGTCAAACCGGCTTGATCGACCACGCCGCTGGGCAGATTGGTTATTTCCGGGAACTGCTCAAAGTTGCCGGTATAGCGGTTGTAACAGCCGGAAAAAACTGCCAGCGTGAAACCTAAAAACAGCAAATGTAAAATCTTTTTCATCAAATATAATCTCCTGAAATAATTTTAGCCACATCGTTCACCCCGGTCAAAACTGCGTAGACTTTGTGTTCTTCGTCGTGCAGTTTCAGCACCCGCCGCAACACACTGCGGGGCGTTTGCCTTTTGCCGATATAAAGCAAGGTAGCATCACAAATATCGTGGAGCTGCCGCACCAGAATACAGGATGCGTCAAAGGGTTTTTCCCGGGATATACGAATAAGCTGATAGTGCTTTTTCAGCTCATTGACTACATTGTAAAGCATACTTATTTCGTCCGGCTCCAGCACCGACAAACTCCGCACCGGGAAGAAGGCAAAACCGTAGCCGTAACCGTAGCCCTTGCCGTCGCCGGAAGAAAATCCGTGGAGGTATTCGATGTGGTGTTCCACATTTTTATCGGTAAAATTGGCTCCGGTATTGCCGTTGTCGGAATAGTAAAAATTGCCGATTTTCTGCATGTTTTTGCAGATATTTTCCACATCGCGTTCCGGAATCAGCCGCACTAAAATAGTGTTGCGTTTGGCTTTGGAGAATTGTTCGTCAAAGAGTACCGAACTTAAGAACGAGCCATCCAGCGAACAGGAGAAAAGCGTTCTGGTATTCTGAAGTTTCAGGATAAAACGGTAGAACATTTCGTTGTTGAGGATTTGGCGCTGTTCCGGCGAAAACGGTGCTTTTTCGTGAGGAATAACGCCCACGGTGTTGAAAAAGTCTTTGTGGAACGAGGCTTCTTCGATGCCGCTGAAATTGCCGTAAATTATATCGTAAGCTACCATTATTGTAGCATACAAGCCGCTGACGAACACCCCGGCAATAAAAATCACCGCCAGTATCTTTACCGGAAATACCGGGAAGGATTTGGTGGAGATCACCCGTTCGTTGATGATTATATCATTGGGCACATTGGCAATGGCGCTGCGCACCCGGGACAACTCTTCCACCAGCAGCGATATATTTTTATTGGCAGTAGCCTGCAAAAGTTCGATCCGTTCATGTTCCGGGATCATGTGCTGGAGCTTCTTCTCTTTTTCGCTGATCAATTTGATTTCGGCCTGCAATGACTTCATGCTCATTTCCAGCTGATGCAGCGCTACTTCGCTGGCGTGATAGGCATCCACGATCCCATCCAGCCCCAGCAGCATATTCTGATCGAATTTGATTATATTATTGCGTTTTTTGAAGTTTTCAAACTCGTTGAAAATCGTCAGATAGTTGCTCTTGGCTTCCACATAACGGGGGTTGCGTTCGGAAAAAATCAATTTTGCCTTTTCGTATTCCCTTGATGCCTTGCGCAGTTCGCGGACAAATTCCAGAAGTGCCGCCCGATGGATCACGACATTTTCCGGCACAGAGTTATATTTTTTCTGCATCATGGCAAAACGCTGACGGGCATCGGCAAGTTTTACATTGAGTTCAGCAGTTGCCGCACTCTGTTCGCCCTGAATTTTCTTGACGGTATCCATCTCCTCTTTGGGGTGGATTATGCCGTATTTGCGGTGCAAGCCGTGGAGTTCTTCGATCTTGCCTTTCTGAAATGCCTGTAATTCATGCAATCGCTGTTCACGGGCGTTCAGGTAATTACGCAGTTCGGAGGCCCGGTACTCTTCGTAACATCTTATGCCGATAGCTACAAAGGTATTGACGAGCTGTTTGACATATTCATCGCTTTCGCCCTGTCCGGTGATCACGAACATATCGTGCTGATCTTTCAAAAGTTTTACTTCGATACACTGTTTAAGCACAGAACGCTGTTTTTCCGAAAGCTGCATCTCTTCGATAAGCTGCTGAAAAACCTGCTGGCGGGAGAAGATCCCCAACACATGATTGATACTCAAAGTTTTGACTTCTTCGCTGGCACGGGGCGTGTAAAACAGCGTGATCGCCCCTTCGTGCTTGCTGGGCGAATTATGAAACTGCACATAGCGGGCAATCACCCCCAATACGATCGTGGCGGCAAAAACCGCTATAATGCTCCACTTGAACTTGAGCAAAGTAAAAATCACCAATTTCTGATACATCTGCATTTTTTGCAGCTGCTTGGCTTCTTCTTTGCTGCTGAACTCATTTGCCAAATTATCCATCAAACAACCTTTCAATTAAAAATCAGCCAATGCCGATAAAGTTTACTGTTGCGGTCAATGCTGTGCGGCATTGATTCCAGAACTTTATATAAATCACTCAACAAAACCGCCACCGGGGGAGCAGTGTAAATTTTCCAGCCAGATAGCGGGAGCGACCGGGTTTTCAAGCAATACTTTACAAAATTTTTCCACGCTGCTAATTTATAACTCCGGCACTTCTGCCAAATCTCTGTTGGCTCAATGCCCACTTGTTTCTGCAAAGTTGTCCGGTAAAAATCCCGTACATCTGCCCAGAGTTTTTCCATATCATCCTGCCGGTTGCGGTGGGGGGAACTTTTGAACTCCACAGCTCCGGCATAAAGTTTTTTCCACGCTTCCGGCAGATCCAACTGCATAAAAAGTGCCTGCCGTTCCCGGATTTTCCAGCAATATTTGCCTTGAGTTATAAGCCAGGCGTCACCGCTGCCCAAAATCGCTTTGTATATATTCCGCAGAATAAAATCCGTATCAGTTGACTTATTGGCGAGCTTTTCCCCTGCCAGCAACAACCCCATGCCCCGGTTGAGCAGCAAGCGGCACGCTTCGGAAAATGGCAGTTTTTCCGCCGGGATCTCCGGCAGATACTTCGCTAAAAGATCTTCGCCGCACACCAGACGATAGCCCCGTTTAAGCTCCTGCATCATAAGGCGTTGAGCATTCTTTTTTATATCTTTTACGCTCATAATATTGCTGAAATCCACATCTACTTTCAGCTCGCTCTCAAACTTTTCAGCTGTCGCTTGCAGCAGCTTTTCGCCGTTGGCGGGCTTTTGCCGGGCAAAGACAAAAAAGTCCAGATCGTTGTAGAGTATGCCGTTTTCTTTATCAAGCCTGACGCCGCCTTCGCCCCGGCCGTAACTGCCGCCCAAATAGAGGGAAAGACCGGTGCCGGATAATGTATCGTGCATTTCTGATAATACCTTATCCAACAGATTTTCCGCAGCTTCATCGCCGCAAGATGTATAATTTTTACGCCCGTTTACGGTCAACATACGACGCAAATCCTCTCTTGCCCAAAGCTCTTAACACCACTTGCAATACCAGAAAACATGAGCAGTGATAGTGATAATAATAGTCATAAATACGCCGTTGCTCCGGAGTATTCTGCAAAGCGTAAATCTCGCCCATCTGGAATACATAGTGTTCGTTTGCCGGATGGCTTTTGACCAGCTCTTTGCGGAAAAACAGCACTGCCCAGTATCCGGGATAGCGATCCATGGAAAGTTTCCAGCACCAGTGGGAATTTTTGTGCATTAAATAATAAGGCAGGAGCAGCAAATATGGGAGCAAACCGCTTACTGCCAGCACCAACGCTATAAAGTGTTCCCACAAACGCAATATCCACGCCGAACGATTCTGTATGGGCGAAAATGCGTAGCTGAAACTGTTCCGCTCCAGCACGCCCCCGGTATATGGATCAATGATCCGCCCCGGCGTAACGATCTTGTTTTTTATTTCAAGATTACCGGCTGTGTAGGTGCGGTCAAAAATAATGGAGTGCTCCACAAAACACTTTTTATCCACCAATGATCGCTCGCCGATAATGGCGTTGGCTATATGTGCATAGCTTTCCACAAAAGTGTTGTCGCTTAAAACCAGCGGCCCGGCAAGCTCGCAATTATTTTTCAGCACCACATTGGTTCCGGTGTGGATGTTGCCATTGGAGGAGTAGCCCGGCAGATTGTAAAAATCGTCGTTCAATACCTGAAAATTCACCTCAAAATAGCTTTGCAGCGAGTCGATCAAATAAAACCCGATATTGCTTTTCAGCAATACGCCATCCTTGTAATAGTATATACCGTCATCAACACCGTCATCATCACACGGAACAAAGGAGTTCTGCAATTCTTCCAGCGTATGGGCTTTGGGCATAAGCATACCGTGGAGTATCAGGCAATCATTGCCGCACTTGGACTTATACATTTCCAGCAGATTTCTTACCGTGGTGTGGCCGCCGCCTTTGCGGTAATCCAGCTTCAACGCTCCGTGCTGATACTCGTAAAGGTGTTCAGCCAGATGTTCGTTGTAAGTCGGCCCCAGCAGCAGCAAAGATTCAGCTTCGCAGCGCAATGCCAGATCAATAAAGTATTCGGCGGCACATCTGCCGGCCACGGGCATCATGCCCAAACTGCGGTCGGGGAAGTACTCTTTGCACCACTCTTGAGCTTGGTTATAGGGATTTATCAAAAGATTTTTCATCTTACCACGCCCCTTTCCCGGTCAATATTGCCGGAATGGTTTTCAGCAAAATCAGAAAATCTTTCCACGCACTGCGGCTGGCAATATACTCTTTATCCAGTGCCATCTGCTGCTTGAACGGCAGTTCACTGCGGCCGGAAACCTGCCACAAACAGGTGATCCCCGGTGTGATGTTCAAGCGTTTGCGTTCTTCCAGAGTATAAGTCCTTACTTCCGAGGGCAGCGGCGGCCGGGGACCCACCAGGCTCATATCGCCTAAAATAACATTAAAAAGCTGGGGCAGTTCGTCAATGCTGAATTTGCGGATAAAGCGGCCGACCGGAGTGATCCGGGGATCGTGCTTCATCTTGAAAATCACGCCGTCTTTTGATTCATTGTGTTTCATAAGTTCGGCTTTGCGGGCTTCGGCATCGATATACATGCTGCGGAATTTGTAAAATTTGAAGTGCCTGCCGAATTTCCCCACCCGAACCTGACTGAAAATGATCGGCCCCGGGCTGGTGACTTTTACCAGAAACGCCGTCAGCAAAAATATCGGAGAACCCAGCACAAGAGCCAATATTGCCAGCACAATATCCATCAACCGCTTGAACGCCAGCGAAAACCTGATGGTTATATGCCACACCAGCATCCGGAACTGGATGGTGTTATGCTGAAAGACCGACGGCTTTTTCAGCTCTTTCCGCAGAGAGATTATATCTTCGTATTTACCCATTATTTGTTATTCTCCAATGACTTGACAAAATCCAGCAATACTGCCTGACTCTTTTCTCTGTTTTCATACACCGGCACCGAGATCTGGTAGGTAAAGTAATTGCCCTTGACCTTGAACTGCCGCCGGAACCCCAGAAAACTGGGCGTGGAAAACTCTTCGCTGCTGAACCATACCCAGACCAGATAACGGCTGGAGCCTTTTTGAGCATCGATTTGGGTTACCGCAAAATTATCCTGCAAATAGTGCAGTTTTTCATCATTTACTTTCCACAAACTGGTACGCAAACAGTGGCTTGCCGGGTGGATCTCATGAATATTTTTGCCGCATTTTACAGCCAGAACCGATATATCATAATCGTTTTTGATGTAACGGTACTGCCGGACGGTGCTGGTAGCAAAAAAGCGTTTGGTGTTGTTATCCGGCTCAATGCTCCGCCCGAAAAACGCTCCGGCTTTTACCGGAAAATCCGGCGTAAATGCTTTGCCGGTAAAGTAAAGCTCTTTAGTGTGCATAAGCAGCAACCCGGTTGCCAGCGCTGCCGCCGCAAAGAAAAGTGTTCCCGGCTTGATTTGCCACTTGAACTTGCGATTGCCCCAAATCCAAGCAAAACACCCCAGCGTGAGCAACAGTTTAACACTCCAAGCCGCCCATACCGGCGAGTTGAGCAAAAGCGATATGTGGTAGCTGGAACTGGGCGTACCCATAAGCAATATGAATATTGCCGGGAGCAAAGCATAGGCAAACGCCCACGCTCCCAAGCTCCACGCCGCCGCAAAAATCACTCCCACCGCCGCCGCAATACTCAAAGCATTGATCTGGTGGTATGGTGCAGAGAATGTCAGCAGCAGCAAAGGCAAAAGCAAACATACGCCCCGCCAATCAAATCTGCCGAATTTGCGGTCATACAAAGCCCAAATCATCGCCCCGCAACCCAGCAGATAATAGATCCAATCCCAATGGTCAAGCCGGGAACCGCTCCATGCCTGAATAAAATAGGGTATCTGACAAGCCAGCGGTATTGCCGATAAAATAAGGAGAAGAGCTTTTATCATTGTTCATCCTCCTTGCGTGCGGGCGGGTTTTCCCGGAAAATCCTGC
The DNA here is from genome assembly GCA_045585955.1 of Victivallaceae bacterium. Lineage (GTDB taxonomy): Bacteria > Verrucomicrobiota > Lentisphaeria > Victivallales > Victivallaceae > SIG78. Next base: position 8,543 of record JAZMZK010000098.1, on the reverse strand, counting down.
CGATAAGAAGGAATATGATCATGGCAAAGAATATTTGAGTGTACCCCAAAAGCGTGTGCCACAAATTTTCCAGCACACAATCGCCCAAAACCTTGTAGAGCAAAACAGTTATAACGATCCGCAAAGTGTTGCCCGCAATTATGGAAGGGATCATAAAGGCAAAATGCAAGAGTTTCCACACCGTTTTTTTGTGCAGCATTTCCACGGCGATAAAGGCGATCAATATAAAGGCATCCAGCTGATTTATTCCGCTGCAAGCGTCGGTAATGGCAATATTCAAATCGGGTAAATTCAACGAAGTCCCGGCAAATGCCACTTCCACACCGCAAAGTTTCAGCACCAGCACACTCAACAAGGTCGCACTTAACCGCAAGGGATAGCTCAACATCAGCATAAACTCTTCGTGGTAAGGCATAAACACACAACACCACAACGCAGGCACAATACAAACTTTTGCCATAAGTGTTCCGCTGAAATAGAGCACCAATGCACAAATCACCAGCGAAAAAGCCAATGCCGTACTCAAGCTGCCGGGGAAGTCATGACTGGGCAGCAGTGCCAGAATATTGGCTGCTGCCAGCATACCCCATGCCGTGATTTTGTTGAGCAAAGTGGACTCCCGCCGAAAGGTGGATACAAAGGTTTTGAGCATAAGAGTTATCAGCACAGCCGCCATTATCAAATCCACCAGAGCCGCATCCCACGCCCCCGAATTGAGCATGGGCACTGCCGCAGAAAAAGCAATGAACCCCAGCAGTGCACTGTACAGCACTCCCAGGGGATGTTTCATTGATCTTTTCAGAAATATCTTCATATTATCACTGCGGCATCTTGTTTAATTTTTTGAGATACTCTTTGGCAACTTTATTTCCCGGATCGACCAGCAGCAATTTGCGGCACAGCTCCCGGACTTTTTCCCGCTCTTGGGCTACATTGCCGGAAGTGATTTTTTTCTGCATACCGCTTATCCACAAAGTTTTCAGTTTGCGGCGGTATGGCGAATCCTGCGTCAGCTTCACTATATCGGGTATTATTGCATGCTGATTGGTGCGATCGAGTTTATCTGCATAGCAATATTGAGTTTCCGGAAGATCCGGTGCTATGCTGTATGCCCGGCGGGAAGACTCCAACGCCATATCCATATTATTATTTTCAGCATAAATTTCAGCTTTGTTCAATAACACCGCAAGCTGGTAAGGCGTATTTTCAGGAAAGATGGAATATATTTTCAACGCCGCCTGATTTCTGCCGCTTTCCGCCAGTGTTTTGGCTGCAAAAAAGAGCAGCTCCCAATTTCCGGAGTTTGGTACTTTTGCCAAAAGATCACAAGCAGCAGCTTTTTCGCCTTTTTTCAGCAGCAGCAATGCCTGACAATAGGTGGTATATTCTTTATTTTTGCTCAAAAAAATCAAATCTGCTTCCCGCAAAGTCGAGCTGGCAAAACGCCAATATTCCGGAGCCGTTGCCGGAGTATAGTTGGCATGAAAGAGTTGGGAGGCTTGCTCAAGATCCTTATTTTTAAGTGCCAGAACGATTTCGTAACGGAATGTATCTTGCGCTTTTCCCGGGAAAAGTTTCTTGTATTGAGAAATCAAACTTTTTGCCGCTTCCAGATCACGGTTCAAATTGTACTCAATGGCGATCTTGATAATGCCCGGATCGTTGGTGAATTTTTTCAAAGCATCCTGCAGTAAAGCTCGGTCAAAAGTTTTTCCGCTGCGGCTGGCAAGCAAGATAAATTTTGCCGTAAATGCTGTGGGCTTGCGGCGGTAAAGCATTTTTGCCAGCCCCAGCTGTTGTTCCATATTTTTTGCGGACTTACTCAAAGAGCTTTTCAGCAAATTTTCCACCATATCATCCGCTCTGCTCTGTAAATCCAGATAGTTGCGGTGGGCAAGCAGATCAGCGTAGCTTTGCCGGATAGCCGCCCAATCTTCGCTTTGCACATCCACACACAAAAACATGAATGTTGCCAGCGGCGTATTGATATTTTTCCGCAAAGGCAAGGTCAGATCTTTCAATGCTGATATATCGCCTTTTGCCAACGCTGTCAATGCATCAAAGTAGTAACAGCACAACATGCCGCCGGTGCCGGAGTCGGCTTGATACTGCTGGCGCAAGTCTGCGATCTTATCGATCTTTTTAAGCAGACAATATATTTCCGCAGTCTGCATGGCAACTGCCTGATCGTGGTAAGTTTTCAGATATTTTTCAAAAACTTCCAATGCCTGACCGAAAGTGCGGAAGTTGGCGTAGAATCTCCCCAACGCCGGAGCAAAGGCAAATTCATTGAGTTTACAGGCTTGCTGCAAAGCTTTTTCGGCATCATCGATCCGACCGGCTTCCAGATAAAGTTCGGCTTGTGCCGCCAGAACTTCCTGCTGCAAAAACAGGTCATCGCTCTTGAAATGAAGTTCCAGTACGGAGAGTTTTTCCTGAACGCTCAAGTGCTTATGTTCAAAAAGCAGCAGAGCCAGTTCTCCCAGCTTATTATCATCACTGCGGCGGTCAAGTTGAGTCGGGTATTTTTTGATATTGCCGTTACGCCCGGCAGCATAAAGCAATATTTGTTTATCTTTGCTGGAAAGATCAGTCTGGTGCGAAAGAAAATTTTCCAGCCGTTCAAACTCCCGGGCATAGAGCAAACTTTTGATATATTCAGCCTTGTTAGCCGCACTCAAAGGATTGAGCTTGTGTGCCATAAAGCTGTAATAGACCTGCTCGGGATAAACCTTGCGTTTTCCGGCAATGGCAGCAAGCATGATGTAAGCATTTTCGTTATCATCGTCATTGCGGATAAGCTGCAAAAGTTGAGCTTCGGCAGCATCCAGCGATTTATCATCGCCCCGCTGAAAGTTGCCTTTAGCCTCTTTGAAAAGTGCCACATTACGGTAATTGGAAAAAAGCAGAACCGCCGTCATGCCGATACAAGCAAAGAGTATCAGCAAGGCAGCAGTAATGAGAATAATGCGTTTTTTTCCAGATTTTTTCATATCCTTTTACTATCGGCATTTTTCCAAAACTTATTTTGCAGCGTAAAGTTTCTTGCGCTTTTTCAGGTAAAGCACCGTGCCGCCGCCCACGATCAAAGTGGCAATGATCCCCGGCAAAGGCTGACCGGAAGTGGGGGCGTTGGTGGAAATAGCGAACTGGAATCCAGCCGGATTGAGGGCATTCTGGGATTTTTTCCCGTAATCAACGCCAAAGTCGCCCCAGTTGAAGATGATGCTGTCGCCGGATTTGCTCAACATCCAAATATCGCTATCCTGCGAGGTGGGGCTGTACATGGTAAAAGTTTCCTTTTTGCCGTTGGCGGAGGTGGTTTCCACCCACAATACGATTTTATCTCCGGCAGAAAATTCCCCCAATACCCCGGTTTTCATATCTCCATAATGCAGTTCCGGCATGGCGGCAGAAGTTGTATTGCCGCCGGGGCTGCCCGGACGCCAGTTATTATGATTCCCTCCGGGGCGACCGCCATTATTGCCGTTGCGATAGCTTGCGACCTCGCTGTAATTATACCAGCCGATATTGCTGATAACGGAGTCGCCGATCGCTACATTGGAACCATCATTTTTCTTTACATCCACATAGACCGTTTGCTTGGAATCCACCGAAAACCACGCCTCGCCGGTACCGGTCTGCAAACTGTATTGAAGTGCCGCCGAAGCGGGAAAAGCCACCGCACTCAAAGCGGCGGCACAAAGCATAGAAAACTTTTTCATTTCGCAATATTATTTTTTTTGTTACGATATAATTTACTTACACCGAAAGCGATGCCGCCTGCTGCCAAAACTGCAATAATTCCCGGCAAAGGCTGACCGGAAGGTGTTTTGCTGCCGTTGGCATTGGCAGTATTGACTTTGAACACATAATACTCCTGGGTGCCGTTGGAACCGAAATTCCCGCCGGCAACGCTGAATCCGCCGTCAAGTTCCCGGGATTTGCCCCAAATCACATTAGCAGCAGAATCCTTTTCCGGTTTGGTCGAAACATAAATATCGCCCACATTATCCTTTACCCAGAAGCCGATGCGGTCATTTTCGGTAAATGAAGCACTCATGCCGTTGTTGAAGGAGCCGCTGGCGCCGGTATCCAGATTATACCAGCCGTAATCGGCAAAGCCCTGACCGCGGTCAATATAATTATCCTGACCGTTGTCTTTATCTTTACGGCTGTCAAGGATAAGATCAAACGCAAGAGTCGTGTCGCCGTCAAAAGATAGCCACCCCTGATTGCCATTAACATTGTACTGATAAGCTGCCATAGCGGATGAACCTGCCAAAGCGAATAGCCAGGCGGCCAGAATATATTTTTTCATAAGTAGATACATCTTTCTGTTAAAACTGCCATATTTTTTCAATTTGTACAACAATGCCGCTGTTAAGTCAAATAAGTAAATAACGCTTGAGCAAACAACAACAATATATACTATAATACAAAAAGCGCAAATTACAAAGGAGTAATTATAAAAAATGCTTCTTTTATCAGTTTTTTCCGGGAGTTACCCGGTATGAAAATAACACATTGAATGTATGCTTGATGCAATCAAGTATATCAGAGGAAGGGAGCATTTTCGGCTTTTTGCCAATGGCATTTTTTCCGGTAATATTTTTTATTCATCTATCACTTTTTGCCCAATTTGCCAGATCGGCTAAATGAGTTGGGATCTCCAGATGTTGCGGACAAACATTGGTGCATTTTTTGCAGTTTATACATTCATCGGCAGCGTGCTGGGTAGCATGAAATTTGTATGAATTGCGGATCTGAGAGAGATCGCCAAACATTTTTACATTATTCAAAATGTTAATAAATCCCGGGATCGGCAGGTTTTTGGGGCATACCGGCAGACAATAACCGCACCCGGTGCAGCCGACCCGGGGGATCTTGGTCAACAATGCTACAACTTCTTGCAGTGTTCGTTTTTCAGCAGCGTTCAACGGCTGAAAATTTTTCAGCAGCGCAACATTGTCAACCATCTGTTCCATGTTGGATATACCGCTTAAAACCGTATCCACACCCTCCAATCCGGCGGCAAAACGCACCGCCCAGGAGGCAATACTTTTATCCGGTGCAGCATCTTTCAGGAGTTTGACCGCTGCCGGGGGCAAGTTGGCAAGAAGCCCACCCTTTACCGGTTCCATGATCAGGATTTTTTTCCCATGTTTCCGGGCAACATTGTAACATTCTCCGGCGCGTACAGAGGGGTTATCCCAGTCAGCATAGTTGATTTGCAGCTGCACAAATTCCATTTCCGGGTATTCGGTAAGAACTTTGTCCAAAAGATCCGGCTTGCCGTGGAACGAAAAACCGGCTTCCCGGACAAAACCCCGGGCTTTTTTCTCAAGAATAAAATCAAAATAGCGCTTTTCCACCGCCCCCGGATAGATTTTTTCTTCTACTGAATGCAGTAAATAGCGGTCAAAATAATCTAAATTGGTAACTTGCAGCTGTTTTCGGAAAAACTCTTCGGCACTGCTGTCTTCTGCGATCCGCCACGAAGTCAACTTGTCGGCGATTTCAAAAGAGTCCCGGTTATGGCGTTTGACAATGCACTCCCGGATGGCAGATTCGGATTGAGTATCGTGATAAAGTTCGGCTGTATCAAATTTCCGGAATCCCTGTTCCAGAAAATAATCCACCAGCTGATTGGTTTTGTGATAATCAATTTTTTTATCCGAAGTTACGGGCAACCGCATCATGCCCAGCGCAAGTTCTTTTTTCATAAATTTATTTTCCTGCCATAATTTTTTATATTTGTAAAATAATATATCACCGTCAGCGATCATTGCAATTTGCTGAACGATAAATTACCAAATATTTGCAATTTGATTGTTTTCGATTGCAAGATAGATCTGCGGTAAGGTAATTGTTATATCCAGATCATCAGTTTGCCTGATGCCGGAGCAGAATTCCGCATCATATTGCCTCTTTAGCAGAATCTCTTTACAGACGGCCGGAGTTATCTTGCCGCCTTTTTTATTCTCTTTGCAGAAGTCGGTTTTCCGTCAAATGCGAAGATCATAACCAATTTGGAGAATTATCCAAAGGGTATATGATGGTGCGGCGGTTATGTTTATTTCGGGAGAAAATTCCTGAATAACTATGTTTATCATCAGCAAGTAATGACTTTTTTAGAGATAAAAAATTGGAAGAAGTTTGGGGCTCTGGAGTTAAGGCCGGTTTTTAGAGAGTGGTTGCATACAACAGCAGAAAATCTGAATTTTTATAAAAACTCAAAACAAGCCGACCATTGCATCAAAAGCGGATTTTTCAGACTGCCTGTTGCTGGAAAAATAAAAAACGGAATTTCAAACACCCTCAAAAGGAGCGTCTGAAATTCCGTATATACTGCAAATGGTCGGGGTTGTTTTAATTGTTCGGAAAATGTTTCTCAAACTGAAAAAGGTTGCAAGTTAGTGAAAAATGCTCACTGCTTCGTTAAACTGCGAAAATATCTCTGTTTTTGCCTTTTTATGCAACAGAGAAAAATTTTCTACTCAACCGAAAGGAATTTTTCTCCGAAACAAACGCAAAATGCCACGAAAAAAGATACCAACTTGCGACTTTTCAGTAGGCAAGTTTTTGCGGATCGGTTTGTTTTATTTTTTCTATTGCCTGCCACATCAGATTATAGAACTTTTCCAATTCCATCATTTCCGGCAAAGCAGAATCCGGATAGTTCAATTTTATAAAACGGTCAAGTTCTTCTGTGGTTGCAAAGTTCCGCACCGAGCCTGAAGCATAAATCAAACATCCATAAGGTTTTTCAACATTGCGTTGCTGAAACACCGCAAATTTTCCATCATAACCTATTGCAGAAATATTTTCAACAACAGTTTCACATTTGGGATCCGCAATAAGTGATAACGGATCATATTTTTCCAAAGTGCCATAATCAAAAGTATCAAGCACTGTGATTTGATACGGAAAACGCAACGGTATTCGCCACCAATCACGGTAGCCCTGATAAGAATAAAATCCTTCACCGGGGCGTGTTGGTGAATCATCACATCCCGGCAAAAGAATTATTCCAATAAAGATCCCAAAGAATAATATTAACTTACTTTTTCCATTCCATACGGATTTCATAATACTGCTTTTTAATCTCCCCCATAGCTTTTAATCTGTATACTGGTCAATGTTTGCTTCTTTTATCCCATAGTTTTTGAATTCCCCGGATCAACAGATAAATAGCTCCGATTGGGATCATCGTAACCCAGATATACGCCCAGCCGAAAAGGTAAGCACAAGCAACCGAAAACCCATTGTCAGGATAGTCACCGAACTGCGTTTCAAGGAACATTCCCAAAGCAACGATACCCCAGCAGCCGAGGAAAAATATTCCCCACGGCACAATGGAATAATGTCCGCTTTTGTGATGGCGGAAAAGTTGCGGGAAGTAACAGTGCAGCAAACACATCCCGATCGGCAAATCAATAAAAAATATAGTTCCGGAAATATTTTCCAGAAAATTCCAGAGCGATAATGTACTTGCCTGATCAAAAACAAGTACAAGTATGATTGGTACTGTAAATAACAGTGTGATCCCGACGAACTTTATTCTCATAGTTGCTGCTCCATACTCAAATCAGCCGTTTTTCTGTAATATACCATATTCCGCAGGTATTTACAACTGCAGATAACAGTTTTTATATGTTTCAACAGATGTATTGCGGCGATTATTTTTCTTATTGATCATGCAGAGGAGTTTCCGAACAGTTAAATACACAAAAAAACAAGTATAGATGTTATCCATAAATAAAGCCAGCCAAAAAATAGAGTAATACGCCCTCGGGACCTTGTAAACTCATTGGATCAAGCAAATACCGTAAATAAGTAATTCCATTGGTTATGATCCAGGATAAAAGTGAATACCGAAGTACAGAGCTTTTATAACAAATTACATCGGTTTTCCTGATATAGAAATATTCGAAGCAAGCAATGGATGGTTCAAATGCCTTACCTTCAGAAAATATTATTTCAGAGCTTGATTCCAGTTTTACCGTAAATCCTGCAAGTTTTGCAATATTGAACTATGATACAATGTTTTTTCTTTGTAAAACCGCCGACAGACATTCTGCGTTTGCATACGGGGCATTTTCCGGGGATACGGACAATATATATAAAAAGAGAGGCAAAAAACAAAAGCAGTGACCACGGGTATTTCATATTGGCAAGCCATTCAACTTTATCGTACCAAGCACAATTAAGGATAAATAAAATGCCGCATATCCATACCGACCAATAACGCCAGAGATATCCCTTGCGAAGCATTACTTCCAGTTCCTCTGACAGTTGAAAATCTTTTACTTTGAATTTATTATACGGCTTCATTATTTGAAGATTTTTCCATAAGAAATTTCCTTTCAATAGTTAAGTTAATGTCAAATTTTTCTTTGTTTAATTATACTTAATTATCTGATAATCAATGTATTACTTACAAAACTTGCAAATTCCTTTATTTTTTTTCATAAAAGGTTATCAAAAGAGCCACTTTGTGGTAGATTATCCTTGTCCCATCAAACCTCCAACAAAGGAGG
>JAZMZK010000097.1:0-20809 GCA_045585955.1 Victivallaceae bacterium | reverse complement strand
TAATCAACAGAAAACATCCTCCGTGCTGTTTGTAACTTGATTGAAAAAGGCAATTTCAAAAATCTTAAGCTCTGTTCCCAATGCGGGTAGGTAGATAAAAATGACAGATATACCTGTGCATTGAGAATTTTTCAAAATTTGAATGGCATTTATCTTTTTGCGGAGCAAATAGATAAATGCCGGGAAAAGGTTTGGAAAAAAGGGGTGGAGTTTGAGGAGGGGAAAAAGGACCTTTCCTCAAAAGGTCTTTTTCCCCTCCTCAAGTACCGACCCTTGTTGGGAACATAGCGAAATCTTAAAAAACTTGAAAGTCCCCGTTGCGGTCAGCCGGGGCTGTTGATATTTGCTTTTTTACTGTGGCGTAAATACTCTGGAGGATAAGGCGGGTGGATACTCCCTGCACAACGCTGTTCCGGGGCAAAGCCGGGGCCAATTACTTCCTGCTGCTCATCTACAATGTTTTTTTATCTTTTTTGATGCTTTTTTGATGGTTGTTTATGATGCAATATTTTGTCAATTAAGTTGTTATGGTTTTCTTTCCTTGTTTTTGAGTCAGTAAATATTTGATTTTTTCTGCTTGCGATTTGCTTTTAGGTTTTATTAGATTAAATTTATTAAAAGAGAGCCGTTTTTTTATGGAAAGAACACTTGATGAGCAAGCAGAATTGGAAAATACCCCGTTATAAAGTGTTGCGGAACATCATCGCTCAGGATATTGCTGTCGGCAAGTACCCCGCAGGCAGTCTGCTGCCCAGTACCCGGGAGTTGTGTTCTGTATATAATGTAAGCCACAATACTGTTGAATTGGCGATCCGTTTGCTTGCCGAAGAAAAACTTATCCGCTGCCGGAAGGGGGCCCTTGCCAAAGTATTGCCGCCACGGCAGAAAAACAATCTCTGGATAGCTATTGTGGGTAATAATCCCCATGGCGATATATTGTCCAACTATCAGGAATCGCCGTGGCTCTGGACGATTTGCAACGAGATCACCAGCCGCTTGCTGCGGGATGGCAATGTGGCATTGCAGCTTTCGCTTTGCGGCAAGTGGCAGGAGCATTTGAGCAAAGTTGATGGTTTTATTGTGGTCAAAAGCAATGCGGTTGCCGGTAAGTTACGGAATTTGCCGGAAAACTGTTTTCCGCAGGATCTGCCGTGCGTTTATATTGATCCCCGGAGTGTTCCGGTTGCCGAAAACACGGTGAAGCTGGATTATTCGGCGGCGTGCCGGAAGATCGCCACCTACTTTATTGCCAGCGGAGTTCAGCACTTTCTGGTGTATGATATTATTGATGAAAAGCTTGAAGATGGTGTTGACTGCTGCCGCTTTCAGGAGTTTTACCGGACTTTGGCGGAAAATTCCATACCGGCAAGTTCCATACACAAGCTGCACAACAGTAATGGTATTATACTTGGCAATGATGAACTTATAGAGCTTATTCATAAAAGAATGCCGGACTTTTCCGGCAAAGTCGGTATACTCTGTTCGCAGGATATAATTGCAGCAAGGGTTTGCAAAGCCGCCGCAGAATGGCACCGGACTTTGAAAAAGGATCTGCTGGTGGCAGGCGTTTCCGGGCTGCCGGAACTTTATTCCACAACTCCGGCATTGAGCAGTATAAATGTACCCTTCGGCGAAATTGCCGAAGCAAGTTTGAATATGCTTTATGAATTGATAAACAAGAAGATTTCCACTCTGCCCGGCAGAGTATACAATCTGAATTTTTCGGTTCGTGATACTTGATATAAAATGAGGTCATTTCAAAATGAAAGGATTCTTTTAATATGAAAAAATCGACTTTTTTCTCCTCTTTTATGGCGTTGCTTTTTTCCGGCAGTACCATTGCCGGAACCGAAGTTCAATGGCGCAATGTCCGGGATTACGGAGCGGTTGGCGACGGTAAAACTGTGGATACCAAGGCTATTCAGAAGGCGATCGATGCTGGAGGCACGGTCTATTTCCCCGGCGGAACTTATCTTACCGGCACGCTGGAGCTTAAAAGCAACGGCGGGCTTCTGCTGGACGAAAACGCCGTGATCCTTGCCAGTACCGATCCCAAAGATTATGAACGCAAACTTTACGATTGGGAAAACAGCGGCGTGGGCCCCGGTAATCAAACCCATTTGATAATAGCCGTGGGCAAAGAAAATGTCTTTATCAAAGGCGGCAAGATCGACGGCAACGGCAGAGCGTTTTACAAAGGTATGGCCACTCACGAGAAATTCACCGGCGGCACCATGTACTGCCATCCGGAATTCTGGCTGATGCAGATGGTCATGTTTTACGATTGCAAACATATCCGCATAAATGATACCATACTTGATGATTCAAGCTGCTGGAGCTGCTTTCTGCATGGCTGCGAATATGTTACAGTAGATAATGTCCGCGTGTTTACCGACCCGATGATCGGGCAGGATGACGGAATTGATATTGACGGCTGTCGGCATGTAACAGTGAGTAATTGCATTATTGATGTGGGCGACGATGCTATCACGCTGCGGGGCAACGGCAATAAGTTTTCTCCGGAACGGCCCTGCGAGTGGATCACGGTCACCAACTGTGTGTTGCGCAGTGCATACGCTCATGCGATCCGCGTAGGAGTGGGCAACAGTATCATCCGCAATGCTGTATTCAGCAATATAGCTGTACGCGACAGCCATTGTGCCGTGCATATCAACAGCAAATATTCCGACAGCGGCAAAGGGTGCAATATATCGAATATATCGTTTAGGAATATGCAAGTGGATGTGGAACAGCTTACTTATATCTGCCACGACTACAAGAGCGTTAAAGAAGTCAAATCCGCCAAAAGCATTGATAATATCGTCTTTGACGGCATTTCCGGCAATGTCCGGCTGCCGGTGGTAGTCCGCGGCAACGGGGTCGGGAACATGTCTGATCTGACCTTCTCCAATATGCGATTGAATATTCTGGGTGATATGAAAGGTATGGATAGGACCAAAGAATTTCTGATGATGAAAGAAGCCGATGCCGCGTTCCACTTTTATAATGTAAAAGATGTGGATCTATTCAATGTAAAGCTGAAATACGAAATTCCGCAGGCGTGGAAACACGATGTAAAATCTTTGAACAGTACCAATATAAATACAGAGTTCTGCCGCTTCCCCAAGGGAGTTGTCAGCGAATAAAAAAGGAGTGTTGAGCTATGAAAAGTGTAAGGTTGTCAAAACGATTTACCCTGATCGAACTTTTGGTGGTAATTGCCATAATAGCCATTCTGGCGGCTATGCTGCTGCCGGCATTGTCTGCCGCCCGGGCGCAGGCAAGGACATCCAGCTGTTTGAGCAATCTCAAGCAAATATCACTGGCTATCGGCATGTATGCTAATGATTACGACGATGTTATCTGTCCGGGAAAAGTCAGTTACGGTCCCGGAACTTACAACAGTGACAAAACCTGGCATGCTTTGTTGAGCAATAAGTTTTATGGCACAACCAAAGATGATCCGCCGTATGGACTGGAATGGGTGAAACACTTCAACTGCCCCTCGGCAAACGCTTCAGATTTTTCGACTTATCTTACCAGTTACACCTGTAATGCTATCTGCATGCAGGAGTTGGTCGACGGAGCCCGGGTTTACCGTCTGGGCGGTTTGAACGATGCCTCCGGAACCCGATTGATTATGGACAGTCACAATACTACTTATTCTATAACCTGGGCCTACTGGGTAAGTGTCCGGCATGGCAACGAAACCCGGGAAGTGGGCAAAGATGGCGGCAAACAGCCCAATGCCGATGGCAGACTTAATGTGGCATTTGCCGACGGTCACGCTTCCACTTTGACTTACCGGGAGTTTGACCCTGACGGCGTGGCTGCCGGAGCTTCCAAAAAATGGGCTCTTGAATATGTCAATGGCGACAAAGACGGTGTGGGGCTGGGCAAATACCAAACCTATAAAAAAGCTCAATAACAGTTAAGAAAAAGCGTTTTGCAGTTGTAAAACGCTTTTTTTGTGCTATAATAGACAAAAGATCGACTATTTTTAAGGAGATATGTTTATGAAGAAAAAACTCTTTTTTGCGGCGGCGGCGTTGACTGCTGCTTCGGCACTCTCCGCTGCTCCGGCAACATTGCAAGCTGTCCGGGTGGAGGGTAAAATCAATGTTGACGGCAAACTTTCGGAAAAAGCGTGGGCAAAAGCCACTACGGTCAATAAGTTCTATGTCAATGGACTCAAGAAACCGGCATACCCCACTACTGCCAAACTGCTTTACGATGATGACGCCGTTTATATCGGTTTCGATTGCCCCACGCCCCCCGGCGGCACTATCAAGGCAAAAGCAAAAAAACGCAGTGATCGGGTCTATTACGATGACTGCGTGGAAGTTATGATCGACCCCAACAAAACCGGCGACCGCTATTTTCACATACTGGTCAACAGTCTGGGAGCGATCAATGACCGTTATTGCGATCAGGGCGGCTATGTGGGTGATGATAAATGGAACGGGGTGATCAAAGCCCGTGCAGCTAAAACCGGCAACGGCTATTCTGTGGAAATCCGCGTACCATATTACACATTGGATATTATCCCCGGCGGCTCCAAAGACTGGGGCTTCAACTTCTGCCGGGATACCCGCAACCCCAATCAGGAATCCAGTGCTGCCAACGGTCATTTTAACGTAGCTGGCATGTTCCTTAAAGTGCAAGGTATGGATATACCCCTTGCCAAGTATGGCTGGGAAACTTCGCCGCCGGCTGTAAGTGTTAAACGCAGCGGCAAAAAACTTAAAGTTGATTTGAGTGTAAGTGTCAGCAATCTGGCTGCTCAAGCACAGGATGCGTTGGTGGACTTTGTGATTCTGGGCGACAACGGCAGCGCCACAGCGGTTACTCCCCGCAAGTTCAAGGGGGAAGAAAGTATTAAAGTTGTTTCCCGTGGCCTGGAGCTGGGCGGCCCCGGCAAATACCGCTGTATTGTCAGCATCAGCGACCCGGTGACCAAAAAAATCTACAAACGCCGTACTTACCCTTTGAGTGTTGATTTTTCGCCGGTGGAAATAACTTTGCTTGATCCCCATTACCGGGATGCCATTTTTGCCACCCAGAATTTGAAGAATGTGGTTTATACAGTAAAATCCAATCTGCCCGCAGCCCAGACCGGAGCTTTTGTTACCGGTATCAAAACTTCAGATGGCAAAGTGCTGGTCAGCAAAAAGATGCTCAAACCCGGCAAAGTGACTTTCCCGGCAGATAAATTGCCCGAAGGCAAGATGCAGATATTTGTCAGGGCATTGGACAAAAAGGGCAGACTTGTTGGCGAAAATACCCACGCTTTGCGGAAATTGCCTTATCAGAAAGGCGAAGTCTGGCTGGATAAGGAGAGATTCTGGCGGGTCGACGGCAAGCGTTACTTTGTTATGAGCGAGTGGAACGATCTGCATGTAAAAGGTATTCCCATTGGCGTGGGCGAAAAAGCCTTTGAAAAGGGCGGCAAGTTCATTACCGGCAATCTGATGTGGTCAAGTTTCCCTGCCAGAAATGCTTACAAACTGCCCTCCATTCCGGCTAAAGAAGAAGCCATCATCCGCAAAACAGTGCGGAAGTACCGCAACGATCCGGATATGTTTGCCTATTACCTTTCCGACGAGCCGGAAATTTCCGGCATTTCAGCAGCCGGACTTACCGATGCGGCACGGATCATCCGGGATGAAGACCCCTATCACCCCATTGTGATTTCCAACAACTCTGTGGTGGGCGGCAAAGATTATGCCGATGCAGCCGAAATCAACGGCTTGCACCCGTACCCCAACCCTGCCAAGAATCAGCATAAAAGCAATTTTTCCAAGGTGGTGACTTTTATGGATCAGGCGATCGAGTTCAACCGCAACCGCCGCCATCCCCAGACCATCACTTTTCTGCAGCAGGGCTTCAACTACGGCGACTGGGGTGCTGCCGACAGCCGCATACCCACTTACGATGAGATCCGCACCCAGTTTTTGATGACTCTCATCATGGGCGGTAGAGGTATATTGACCTACAACCGCCTGACTCCCCACTACCCCGAGCTTTATATCGGTATGCCTTACTTTGTAAAAGAAATGCAATATCTTGCTCCGGCTTTCCTTGCCGACGATGTGGTCAGTAAAAATATCAAAGTAAGCAATCCGGCAGTGCGTTATGTGGTAAAAAAACTCAATAACGACTACTTTGTTATGGCAGTTTCCACCAATCACAACAAAGAAAAAGCCGCCTTTACTGTTCCCGAAATCGGCAGCCGCAAACTTTATGTGGTCAGCGAAAACCGCACGGTTAATGCCAAAGGCGGCAAGTTCAGCGATCTGTTTGACAATTATCAGGTGCATATTTATACGACCGATGCCAACGCTGCGAAACTTACTCCGGTAGCCCGGATCGAAGCCGAGATCGCCCAAGTAAACAATGCTCGCCGGAAGCCCGGCAACAAGGCGTTCCAGATGTTTGAACACGATCATGTGCAGATTTCTGCCTCCAGCAATGCGGGGATGAACCGCCGCGCCGACTGCGGTTTGTGGCATGTTACCGATGGCGTGATCGTGGATTACAAAAACAGCAATATCAAATATACTGTCTGGCACGACAAGACCCCCAATCAGGCTCCGGACTGGATCGAACTTAAATTCGATAAAGTTATTTCCATGAGCAAAGTCAAGGTTTGTGCTTACGAAAACAGTTTGCGTGACTTTGAAGTGCAAATTTTCCAAGGCGGCAAATTTGTGACCGTGGCATCGGTCAAAGGTTCTGACAAACATTGGAACGAGTGTTCGTTCCCGGCTGTGAAAAGCGACCGGTTGCGGATTTTTGTGACCGCCACCAACGGCCCCACTTGCAAAATCGACGAAATCGAAGTATATTGATATTAAAGGTGATTTTATACAACATATAACGAAAGGATCAGATTATGTTGAAAACTCTCTTTGCAGCAGTGTGTGCTGCTGTTGCGGTAACGGCTGTTGCCGATGATCCCCAGCTGGTTGGGTATTGGAAGTTGGACGATGGCGAAGGCAAAGTCATCAAAAGTTCGGTGGAAAAAGTGCCTGCCGGTACCGTTTTTAATGCTCAAAACACCAAGTGGGTCGATGGCAGAAAAGGCGGTAAAGCTCTCTATTTCTGCGGCGACCCCACAAAGAAAAGAGTAGGCGGCTGCGTAAGAGTTCCCACCAAGAGCTTTTTTGACAACACCAAACCCTTTACCATCACCTTCTGGGTCATGCCCGAAAGCCGCAAAGTCATGAAGCGGGAAGCCAACTATGAATTGGTTTCCAACACCGTCAGCGACCGGGGCCCCGGTTTGCGGATTTGTCTGGCGTGGAATCTTGCCAGCATCAGCAGCGGCGACGGCAAGAAAAGTGTCGGTATGACCGCTTCCGAAGCCAAATTCCCGGTCAAGCGCTCTGCCTGGAGCCACATAGCTTTGGCTTACGACGGCAAAGTGTTGAAGCTCTATGTGAATGGAGCGTTGGCAAACAGCAAGGAAATGGTTGTGACCAAGGGCCGTGACTATTTTTGCATTGGCAGTTACAGCACCGGTTCGGCATACAGCTTTATGGGTGCCATCAGCGATGTGAAATTCTACAACGGCGAACTTGCCGCCGGTAAGATCATGGCAGAAGCCAAAGATCTGGAAGACGAAGAATAAGTTTTTCACCGCAAATTTCAGTAAGACGGGGTCGTTCATAACAGGCGATCCCGTTTTTTTGTCTGTTTTGCTTGCATATTCTGTTGGCTATGTTACATTAATAACTAACAGGGAGATTTTTTATGTTGAAAAAAGTTTATTTGAGTAGTTTGATATCGTTGGTTGCCGGTGCGGTTTTCGCTGCCGGAGAAGTCAAGATGCCTATTTTTTACGGTCACCGGGGCGATCGGGAGTTCGGGTTGGAAAACACTATGGGAGCGTATAAAACGGCTTGGGCAAATGGTGTGCAGGGTGTGGAAATAGATGTCAGAACCACTGCCGACGGCAAACTTATCTGTTTCCATGATTCGGATTTTACCAAGATGGCAAACGATAAACGCCGGGTCAATAAACTTACTTACGAAGAGATCAGAAAAATCGACATCGGCAGCAAAAAACACCCCATGTTCAAAGACGAAAAACCGCCGCTGCTGGAAGAATTTTTTGCCGCCATGCCCAAAAATACTTATGTGCTTGTGGAGCTGAAAAAGAACTCGGTAAATGCCGATTTCCCTTATGCGTTGCGGGATTTGATGAAAAAGTACAACATTGACCGCTCCCGGGTAACGGTGGTCTCTTTTTACGAAGATATGCTTATAAACCTCAATAAAAAAGTTCCCGGCATCCGGAATATGCTGATCGTCGGTTTGGGCGATTGCCGCAGATTGGGTATGAAAGCCCCCAGCAGCGACGCTTATCTGGCATTGAACAACATTCTTGCCCGGCTGAAAGCTATCGGCTGTACCGGATTATCTTTCGGAGCTTCGGACAAACGCATCAAATTCGATGCAAAGTTTATCAAAACCATTACCGATGCCGGTTACGAAGTCAGCGTTTGGACGGTCAACGATACATGGGATCTTTACCGATTGGTAAAAATGGGGGCGACCAGTGTAGTTACTGACCGCCCGACAACCATGAAACAGGCATGGGAAAAGCTCTTTGGCAGCTCCCCGGTAAAGTAAATTCGATCAGGGGATCGACCGCTCAAAGGTATTTTTGCTGATAAGTGCCAGCAAAAGCAGTATTCCGGCTATGGCAATGAGTACGGGGGCATATTCCTGATACTCTATATAGCGGGGCTGCTCAAAGTTGGTTTTTTCCAGAGCGTTGATTTCCTGCATAACGCTGTTCATGGCCTGCTCATCGGCGGCACGGAAGTATTTGCCGCCGGTAGTGTTTGCCATTTCCTGCAAAAGTTTTTCATCGAACTCGCCGGGGTAACGGACATAGCGGCTGCCGAATAAGCCTTCCTGCAAAACAAAGGCGTTGTTGCCGCCGATGCCTACTGTGTAGATAAGTATATTCTTTTCTTTGGCAAGTTCGGCAGTCGCCAGCGGAGTCAGCCGGTGGTTGACATTGTTTTTGCCATCGGTAAAAAGCACCATCACCCGGCGGGGAGCGGTGGATTTATCCAAGCGGCGGATGCCGGAGGCTACGGCGCTGGCTATACCCGTGGCATCGCCGATAACTCCCGGTTCCAGCGGCGACAATGCGGCAATGAGCCAATCGTGGTCGAGGGTAGGGGGCGAAAGATTGTAGCCGTATTCAGCAAAACCGATCAAGCCGATGCGGTCGTTGGGGCGGTTTTGAATAAATTTACTCAATTCGCTTTTAGCGGCATCCAAACGGTTTTTCAGTTTGCCGGACTTGAGGGCTTGCTCCAAGGCGGCCTGACTTGTGATGTTTTCGGGTACATCTATTGCCTGCATACTGCCGGAAACATCCAGCACCATGATCATATCAATACCCTTGTTGCGGACGGCAAATCTTTCGTTGCCCAGCCGGGGCCGTGCCAATGCAATGATCAACAGCAAGAGTGCCATTGCAGTAAGCGTTGCCGCCAGTGGCGGGGTTTTCCAGCTCAAAGATTTTTTATTGCCCGCTGCCAACGGGGCGGTATCGCCGAAAATCACCCCCGGCTGGGGCTTGAAAAAGCAGTAGTATGCGATCAATACAGCGGCGGGCAAAAGCAAGGTCAAAAGCCATGGATAAGCAAAAAATGTCATTTTTTCACCTCATGGTCATTAGCAGATTTTTCTTCGATACCGGTTTGTTCCACCAACTCCTCTGCCCGGTCTACGGCAATAGTGAAGGCTTCTTTATCGGGCTTGATGTTGGCAAATTTGATCAGGTCGGATTGTTTCATAAATTCTTCCAGATAAAATGTTTGAGCGGCTGTTAGCGGTGAACTTTTCCGTTTGAGCGAAGCAAAAAATTCTTCGGTGGTCTGCTGTTTTACCCGCCAGCTGAAACGGATGCTCAAATACTCCCGCACCACATCGCTTAATTTGGCTACGCACCACTCCAAAGGCTGTTTACCGGCAATGGCGGTTTTACGCAGTTCTTCCAGATTGTTTCGGGCAATGACCCACGGGGGCAACACTTCTTTTTGCAGCTGGTTATGCCGCTTTTTCAGCCACCAGAGCATACATAAAACCATTACAAAAACTATTGCCCCGGCTGCGATAAAATACCACTTGCTGCGATTAATAGCTTTTCCGGCAGCGGCGGCATCCGCCAGCGGCAGCTGATCGGGGTTCTCCACCTTTAAGGGGGCAAACTCCACAGCTTTGAGTTTTTTGCTCAAGGTCTGTTTTTTTATGCTGGAATTGTGAAAATTACGGGTGATTGTTGTTTGGATCGTACCCGGTTCCAGTTTGCCCGTGCGGTAACTTTTCAGAGGGATGGTGATAAGTTTGGTTCTTCCGCGAGCGGTATAGCGGGTAGTGGCAACATTTATATTGCCCTGCTGAACAATGCCTTCGCCGGGGAGAAAGGCTATCCCATCCATATCCTGCCCCCACGGGAGGGCACAACTTACTTCCAAATTATACAATTTACCCAGCGAGGGAGTTTGTTCGTAATCGTGAACCGCCTCTTGCAAAATGGCTTCTCCGTAGCGGGCACTTTCAAGAAAGATTTTTCCACCCCAAACAGCAAATGCCAGCACCGCTGCGGTCAGGATAAGTGTGAAAATCAGGAGTTTTCTTTTCATAACAAATCACTTCAAATAGCCTTGCCGTGGTTTCTGCGGCGTTGGCGGCGTTTAAAAAAGTTCATAAGCGTTGTTGCGGTATTGCTGCGGCACTCCAGGTCGATCACTTCCACACCCGCTCTGCGGCACAGCTCCCGGCGGCGGTCGATGGCTTGAATTTGACTATCGGCAAACGCCTGTTTGTTTTTACCGGCAAGCCGCAGGAAAGAGCCGCTTTCGGCATCGTAAAGCGTGATTGCACCCGGCGGCAGGGCATACGATTTTTCATCAAAGGTGTGCAATACGATCACATCGTGGCGTCTGGACGCAAGTTTCAGAGCTTTTTCCAGTGCTTGGGGATCGTCCGCCAAATCGCTTACTACAAAGATCACACTGCGTTTGACCAGCACTTTGCAAGCGTGCTGCAATGCCAAAGCTATATTGGTTCTGCCGGGTTCTGCATTGCCCGCAGCGGATACCAGTTCCCGTATCAATCGCAGATTGTTGTGTCTGCCGTTGCGGGGCAGCATGAATTTGACTGTTTTATCGTTGAAAAGCGACAAGCCCACCCGGTCGTGGTTGTTTATGGCACTCAAGCCCAGCAAGGCGGCAGCTTCCACAGCTTTTCCGGCAACAGCACCGCTGCTGCCCAGAGTCATGGAATTGGATATATCGACCATCAGAAGTACGGTCAACTCCCGCTCTTCCACATATTTTTTTACATAAGGAGCATTTAATCTGGCACTTACATTCCAGTCAATATCTCTTATATCGTCTTCAAAGGTGTACTCACGCACTTCGTCGAACTCAATGCCTCGACCTTTGAACACGCTGTGATAAGCTCCGCCGATAACATCTTCGACCAGCTTGCCCGCCACGATCTCAAGTTTGCGGACTTTTTTCAGCAATTCGGCTGTTTCAAGCATACCAAAAATCCTTTTACGGAGTCCGGAGTTCTTCCAGAAGATAATTGATCACATTGTCAGGAGTAATGTTTTCCGCTTCCGCTTCGTAGCTTAAAGTTATACGGTGCCGCATAACATCGCAAGCTACATCTTTTATATCCTGCGGTATAACATATGCCCGGTTGGCCAGCAGGGCGTTGGCTTTGCCCGCCAGTGCCAGAGCGATGGCGGCACGGGGGCTGGCACCGTATTCCAGCTGCACATCTATATCGCTTAAGCGGGCATCTGCCTGCCGGGGCGAGAGATTGGCACGGTGCCCGGGGCGGGTGGCGATCACCAGATCCAGAATGTACTCTACGATTTTTTCATCCAGATAGACCCGGTCAAGAGCTTTGCGGGCGTTGAGTACATCCTGTACCGAGGCTATGGCAGATGCACGGTCTTCCCAATCGGGGTGGGCGACTCTTTCCAGCACCAGCCGTTCTTCGTCCCGCTCCGGGTAGGTTACAAAAAGTTTGAACATAAAGCGGTCGACCTGGGCTTCCGGCAGCGGGTAGGTTCCTTCCTGCTCAATGGGGTTCTGGGTGGCAAGCACCAGAAAGAATTCGGGCAGGGGGAAGCGTTCGCCGCCAATGGTGATCTGTTTTTCCTGCATAGCCTCCAGCAGGGCACTCTGCACTTTAGCCGGGGCACGGTTGATTTCGTCAGCCAAAACGATATTTGCCACTACCGGGCCGGTGCGGGTGGAAAATTTGTGGGTTTCGGCATTGTAAATTCTTGTACCCACCAAGTCAGCAGGCAGTAAGTCCGGTGTGAACTGGATGCGGGAGAAACTGGCACTCAAAGTCTGGCTCAAGGTTTTGACCGCCAGAGTTTTTGCCAATCCCGGAACCCCTTCGATCAAAACATGACCGCCGGTGATAAGAGCCATGATCAAGCGGTCAATAAGTTTTTCCTGACCGGCAATTATTCTGCCGATCTCGGTTCGCAAAGGGGTGATAAAGGCGGTGGCTTCCCGCAATTCGGATTGCAGTTCTGCAAGGTTTGATTGATTGATCATAGCTGTTATCCTTTTCGTTGATCGGAGTCGGGTTTTCCGGTTCTGCACTTAAGACCGCATTGACTCGCAGATTGTTCATAAAAAAATGTCGTCTTGTAAAATTAGCGAACAAAACACTTTTGTCAAGGGTCAAAACTCCCGAAATCGTTAAAAAAACAGTTTTTTTTCTCAAATAGATTTGTTTATTTAAAAAAAATATGCTATAATTCCAAATTACAAATGGAGAAAGTAAAGAAATGAATTTTATAAATCCTGCTGTATTGTGGGCAGTGCCTGCGGCGGTTTTGTGTTGTTTGGCATATTGGCTCTATGGCGACAATGTCCGGAAAAAACTGCTGAAAAGTTTTGCCGGGGGCAATAATCAAACCGTACTTTCCGGCGAAAAAAGATTTGTCCGGCGATTGTTTTTTCTATTGGCGATAACCTTTTTTACACTGGCGGCGGCACGGCCTTACTGGGGGGAGCGTCCGCTGGAATTCAATTTGGCTCAAACGGATGCTCTGATAGTATTTGATGTATCAAAAAGTATGCTTGCTGAAGATGTGGCACCCTCCAGATTGGAGCATGGCAAATGGCTTTTGCGTAAACTTATAGCCGATAACCCCCAGACCGCTTTCGGCATTGCCGCCTTTGCGGGGAGGGCTTTTCTCACCTGTCCGGTGACCAGCGACCGGGTCAGTTTGGAGCAGTGCATTGATGAACTTGACTGCAATCTGGTGCCGGTAGGCGGAACCAATCTGGCGGAGGCTCTGAAAGTAGCAGTAAAATCATTGAAAGCCGCCGGAGGAACTACCCGGGAGATCATTTTGATAACCGACGGCGAAGAACTTTCAGGCAGTATTGAAAAAGAACTCTCCGAAGTCAAAAAAGCCAACATCCGGCTGTTTGTGGTCGGGTTGGGCGATCCGGCGGTTCCGGCGTTGATCAGAATCAATGGCGAAAACAATCAAAAACATTTTATGCGCGATCGCTCCGGAGCGTTGGTACGAACTAAACTCAATGAGGAATTGCTGAAAAAACTTGCCGTTGCTACCAATGGAGTATATATCAACAGCTCCAACTTGAATACCGGTTTGGAGGTGCTGACCCGGGAGTTGAGCAAGCTGCCGCAAGGCGAAAAAAAGGCGGTGCGCCGTTCGCTGCCCATTGAGCGGTTTATGCTCTTTCTGGTGCCGGGAGTTTTCTTTTTGCTGCTTTATATGCTTATTGACGAAGTTGACAAGCGAAAATTGCATACGCTCTTCCGGCTCTGGCTGGTGATCGGTTTTCTGGGTATTGGGGGGAGCGGAACAGTTTTTGCTGAAGATTTACCGGCAAAAGAAGATAAAGCTGTTGCTGCCGAAAAGAACCCCATAGAACTTTATAATCAAGCCAGAAAATTGCAGCTGGAAAATAAATCCACAGAAGCTGCCGCAATTTACGAAGAACTTTTGAGTATGCCTTTGAATGATGAGCTTAAACACAAAGTTCTGCACAATTTTGGGGTAAGCAATCAGACTGCCGGGCGGATGAAGTTTGCTCAAGCCGTTCAAACCAGTCATAAAGGCGATCTTGACGGGGCTTTAAAACAGCTTGATGAAGCTGATAAAAGCATGATCCAAGCTGAAGAACTTTACATAAATGCCCTTAAACTGCCAGCCGAAAACGATATTACCGCTCAAGTTCAGCAAAAACAGCTTGCCGACCGCAAAGAAATCAGCGAACTGCGGAAAAAACTTGAAGAGTTGAAAAAACTCCAAAAGCAAGCTCAAGATAAAACCAAACAAGCCCAAGATAAAAACCGTCAGCAGCAACAGCAGAATCAGCAGGATAAGCAGAATCAGCAGGATAAGCAGGATAAGCAATCTGCTCAACAGGCTTTGAATGACGCTCAAAAGGCGGTAAATGATTACCAGAAGCAGGCGGAAAATATGGAAAATAAAAAATTGCAGGAGCAAGCCGCCAACGCTGCCGATGCTTTGAAAGATGCTCAAAAGAAGCAAAGTCAGGGCGATTATAAAGGTGCTGAAAAAGATTTGGCAAAGGCCCGGGAAGCTTTGGGTAAAGAGCAAAAACAGGATCGCTCCGGCAAAGAGCAGCAGAATCCGGAAAAATCTCCTGACAATAAATCCGATAATCAGGCTGGCGAAGCTCAAGCTGCCGAACAGGAAAAGAATAAAATGGATCCCAAGCAGGCCGATGCCTTGCTGGATAGTATGAGTCAGGACGAAAAGAATTTACGCGACACCATACGCTCCAACCGGAATCTGCGGCAGATGCGGCCGGTGGAAAAAGATTGGTGAAAGGTGCAATGTTATGAAAAAGTATATTGTTACACTCTTTGCAATATTTTCTGCAATGTTGAGTCTGGCTGCCGCAGACGGCTTTCAAGCGGTCTTGGAACCGGCGGTGGTCATGGAAGGCGAAAGTTTTGTGCTGCTTTTGAGCAACAGGGGCAGAACTTTGCCCCAGCTCCTTAAATTGCCGGAGAACTTTACTTACCGCGGCAGCAGTCAATCCACGCGGGTGGTCAACGGCGATTCCACGGTTTCGGTGGGGTATAACTTTGCAGCGCCTGCGCCCGGCGAATACACCATTGCTCCGCTGGAAGTCAAACTGGGTTCGAAAACGGTAAAAACCCCGCCGCTCAAGCTCAAAGTCGTTAAAGACAATACTGCCGGTATGGGGGTGGATGATGTTTTTGCCAAAGGGGTTTTTGCCGGAAAACGCAAGGTTTATTATGTAGGCGAAGATATACCATTATCGGTAAATTTGTATTATCCGCAAAATCTGCAAATCGAACTGACTGCTTATCCGGTGTTGGATATCGGTAAATCGGTTTTCCGGGATTTCCGCAAGGTCAATCCGGAAAATCCCTCTTTTGCCCGCCCCCGCCAACAGCGGCAAGTCTTGGATGATAAACTTTATAACACAGTAGTTTTCCCCACGGCATTCCGGCCGCTGGCTCCCGGCGAATTGACTGTAAAAGGCAGTGTAGCATGCAATATACTCATTCCCGACCGACGCCGCAGCAGTGATCCTTTTGACGATTTTTTCGGCGGTGGTACCCGCTATCGCCGCATTGAGCGTAAACTTATGCTCGAATTACCTTCGATCACTGTCAAACCGTTGCCGCCGGTTCCGCAAGATGGATTTTTTCTGGGCCTGACCGGAAATTTTACCGGCGAAGCTCTGCTTTCGGAAAACAAAGTAAACGCTTTGGAGCCGGTAAGTTTGGATTTGACTTTGCAAGCACTTAACTCCAGCAGTTTTGAAACTCTTCAAGTGCCGGAATTGGCGGTAAATGACTGCCGGGTCTATCCCGGCGAAGTCCGTTACAACGGCAATAAGTGTACTATAAGTTACGCACTTGTGCCGCTGAAAGCCGGGTTGACCGATATTGAGCAAAAGTTTTATTTCTTTGATCCGCAGCTGGATAAATACAAAAGTATTGCCATAGACAAAGTTTTGCAAGTTTCTCCGGCGGTAGGCAAAAGTTCAACTGCCGCATCAACTCCGGTGATTCCGGCAGCCAACAATGAAAAATCTGCGGATAAACTCGACGAAGATCTGCCTCGCACCACTTTGCTTTACTGCAAAAAATCCCCCACCGGAGCATGGAGCAGCTTTTACCGCCGCAACCGCATTGCTCTGGCGGTAATAATATTTATTGCCGGGCCGGTTATCTGGCTTTTGACGCTTTTATTTAATAAATTGCGCAGTAACCGCCCCGATCACGCTGAACTGCGCCGGGAACGGGCAGGGATGCAGCGCAACGCTTTGTACGAAAAAGTCAGCAAAGCTCCTGCCGAAGAGTTGCCGCTTTTAGCCTCCGGCGAAATTGCCGACTATTTAAGCGACCGCTGGAAGCTCCCCGCCGGTTCCACGCTGGAAGATGTTGCCCAGGCTGCCGACAACAAAGATTTAGCCGAAGCATTGCAAACTTGTGCCAATATAAGCTATCTGCCCAAAGCAATGATGAAGACCGCTCTTGCCGACCCGGAAAAGATCCGCAAACTTCTGCTGGGTGCGTTGAAAACATTAGTGATCTTTTTCTCCATTTTCCCGGCATTGACCATGGCGGCAACGCCTCAAGCGTGGCATGAAGCACTTAAAGCCTACGATCAGGGTAAATACAAGGAAGCCAAGGCATATTTTGAAAAATATCAGGCCAACAACCCTTCCGACGCTAATGTCTACTACAACCTCGGCTGTATTGCCGAAGCAAACAATGAGCCGGAAATGGCTCTCTATTACCTTGAAAGTGCCGGTTTGCTGGCTCCGCTGGACAGTGCCACTCACGAAAACCGCCAGGTCATGCGGCGGAAGTTTTTCCTTGCTTCCGGCAACGATCCGGCAACTCCGCAAGCAGCAATGGCTATGCTCCGTGACCGGCTGCACCCGGATGATTATTTGATGATCGCAGCTTGCTGTTCGCTGGCGTTTTTCATATTGCTGATTTTCCGCAACAAACTTTCCGGCAGCGTTATGTGGGGCTGCGGAGCAGTTTTGCTGGGAGCAATGACTTTAGCTTTGATATTGATGTTTATACAGTATCAAAGCTCCTACCGCAGCAATCAGGCGTTAGTGGTGGCAAAAAATGCAGAACTTTTCAGCTTTCCCGGCAAACACAACGGCAAAAAGCTCGGTACTCTTGCCGGTGGTACGCCCGTGGAGATCGTTGATGCCGAAAGCGATTACTCGCTGGTAGCTTCTGACAAGCTGGAAGGCTGGACTCTCAATAAAAATCTCCGCAAACTTTCGATCCGCTGATCAGATAAGTTTTCCGTTTTTCAGATAAGTTATGATCTCTTCAGCCAGCAGTTTGCAGCCTTTATCGTTGTAATGCACCCAGTCCCGGCGGTATTCTTTACCTAAAGTTTTAGCGTATTCGCCCAGCTCGTTGACCCGGATATCATACTTTTGCATAACTTTCCGGGCAATGGAGTTGTACTGGTCGATTTCTGCATTGCTGCGGAATACTGCCGGAGCTTCTTCTTCGATTACCGGCGTGGTAGTGCCGAAAACGATCACGGCATGCGGGCAAAGCTGCTTTAAGCGGATAACTATGCGATTGAGCATATATTCGTAAATATCCGGCGGGGTAAGCGGTTCTTTTTCGTATCGGTAAGAGTTTTTTACTTGCGGCGGTTTGACGGTTATCCCGGCGGCTTCGCCATCATCAGCAATTCCGTCGATGCCCAAATGCAGGCAATCCCACAAACCGTTGTTCCAGTGGATCACATCGATTTCCGGCATGGGTTTGATCCAATGGTCAAGTTCACGCAAAGTGTATTGGGCAAAGCGGCAGTTTTCCGGCGGAAAAAATACACCAGCCTCATCTTTAAGCATATCTTTGACAAACTCACAGTATCCGACCCGGATCGAGTCGCCCAGCAAAAGCAGATTTTTCATAGTTCACTCCATGATAGATGTATGTTTCAGCTTAAAATAAACCTTTATTGCTGTAAATGCAAGTTTATTTGCTCCGGCAAACAAAAAAAACACCCGCAAAACTTTTCAGCTTTGCGGGTGTTGAGTTTTACTCTATTGAGCTGACCGGTCAGATCATGCCTTCCCAGAGTTCGGCATCTTCCAGCTTGGCTTTGACTGCGTTGACAAACGCTGCTGCCATGGAGCCGTCGATCACACGGTGGTCGGCGGAAAGAGTGATCTTCATCATGTTGCGGACAACGATCTCGCCGTCACGCACCACCGCGGTAGGTACGCCGCTGGCTACTGCCAGAATCGCACTTTCGCCGGGGTTGATGATCGCACCAAAACTTTCCACATTCATCATACCCATATTGGATACGGTGAAGGTGCCGCCCTGCATATCGGAGGGCGAAAGTTTGCCCGCACGGGCCTTTTCTGCCAGAATACCGGATTCTTCCTGGATCTCATCCAGACCCATCTTATCGGTATCGCGCAGCACCGGAACCACCAGACCGTTGTCGATGGAAACCGCCATACCCACATTGATGTGGGGCTTCTTGGTAACAGTGTTGCCGTCGCAAACGCTGTTGACCAGCGGGAATTCCTTGAGAGCCAGAGCCACGGCTTTGAGCACAAACACATTCACGCTCAAATTGATGCCGTCAGCCTTGAGCTGCTTGCGGAAATCCATGATCTTATCCATTTCCACTGCCACAGTAACGTAGAAGTGGGGAATGGTCTGCTTGCTCTGACTCAAACGCTGGGCAATTACCTTACGCATGGTGGTCATGGGCTGGGGACGGGAGTCGATAGCAACTTTGACATCGGCAAGAGTGATTCTGCCATTGTCGCCGGTGCCTTCGATTTCCAACAGTTCCAGACCTTCGGCCTTTGCCATATTGAATGCTACCGGAGTGATCTTGCGATCGTTGTAACCGGTAACTTCCAGATAGTTCTTCACATCTTTTTCGGTCACACGACCGTTGCCGCCGGTACCGTTGACCTTTTTAAGATCAATAAGGTAATCTTTGGCAAATTTCTTGGCACGGGGCGAAGCCTTCAGCTTGCCAGCCTTGGCAGGAGCCGGTGCCGGAGCCGCTTTGGGTGCAGCCGGAGCAGCTGCCGCAGGAGCGGGAGCCGCCGCAGCCGGAGCTGCTTTGGGCGCGGGAGCCGCTGCCGGGGCAGGAGCTGCCGCCGGAGCCGGAGCAGGGGCGGGCGCCGCAGCCGGAGCTGCTTCCAGCATTTCAGCAGGAATTGCTTCGCCTGCTTCACCGATGATCGCACCGGTGGTCATGACCGGAACTTCTTTACCGGCAGGTACCAGGATCTTAAGAATGGTACCTTCGAACTGGGATTCGACTTCCAAAACGGCTTTGTCGGTTTCCACTTCAAAGATAACATCACCCTTCTTGATGGTATCGCCTTCTTTTACCTTCCAGTTATCGATAACAACAGTCTCTTCGGACTGCCCGAGTTTCGGAATCGGAATTTTTGTTGCCATAGTAACTTCTCCTGATCAAATTACAGGGTGGCTTTGACGGCGTTGGCAATGTCATCAGCGGTGGGCAGGAAGACCTTTTCCAGCGTGATGGCCTGCGGAGCGATACCGTTCTTGGCGCCGACTTTGAGTACCGGAGCATCCAGATCGTCAAAGCAGTTGGCAACCACCTGCGAAACGACTTCACCGGTGAAGCTGCCGATATCTACGCACTGGCTGACCACAACGCAACGGCCGGTCTTACGCACAGAGGCAAAGACAGTTTCCCAGTCGAAGGGCACCAGAGTACGCACATCGATAACTTCCACATTCACGCCTTCAGCAGCCAGTTTGTCGGCGGCCTTCTGGGCATCGCTGACAGCCGGACCCCAGCAGACGATGGTGGCATCATCACCGGCACGGACGATGTTGGCTTCGCCGAACGGGATGAGGTATTCTTCCTGCGGGACAACGCCTTTGACATTGTAGAGCAGCTGACCTTCGACAAACACCACCGGGTTGTTGGTACGGATAGCGGTTTTGATCATACCCTTGGCATCGTAAGGATTGGAGGGATATGCCACATAGGTACCCGGGATGTGGGCAAACATGCTTTCCAGACTCTGGGAGTGCTGACCGCCGTAACCCTTACCGCCACCGACGCTGCAACGGACAACGATCGGTACTTCGGTGGAAGCGCCGGTCATGTAGTGCCACTTGCCAGCCTGGTTGGCGATCTGGTCAGAAGCCATCAGAGCAAAGTCCATATACATAAGTTCAGCAACCGGACGGTAGCCGGTCATAGCCATACCCACGGCAGCACCGCAGATACAGGCTTCGGAGATCGGGGTATTGAAAACACGGTCACGACCGAAGCTTTCCAGCAAGCCCTTGGAGAGTTTGAACGCCCCGCCGTAATCGGCAACGTCTTCGCCGAACAGCACCACGCGCTTGTCGCGCATCATTTCTTCCATCAGACCTTCCTTGATGGCATCGCGGTAGTTCACGCGGCCGTCGGCATCGCGCTTGACCACGGGAAGCGGTTCATCGATGGTAACATTGCTGTATTCAGCAGGCACTTCGTCGCAGAAAGTATCGGTATACATGTGCTTGATGACGTCGGCCGGATCCGGATCGGCGGCATCGGCAGCACGACGGGCAGCACGGGCGTTGCGGTCAGCAACTTTCTTTTCGATGGCAGCGAGTTCTTTTTCGCTGGCGATCTTGCCGGCAAGGATTTCGGCGCGGAAGCAGGGAACCGGGTCGACTTCCCTCCAGCGGGCTTCTTCTTCGCGGGTACGGT
>JAZMZK010000096.1:0-21380 GCA_045585955.1 Victivallaceae bacterium | reverse complement strand
AACTTTTTTAAAACTTGAATGGCATTTATCTATTTTGCAACGCAAATAGATAAATGCCGGGAAAAGGTTTGGAAAAAAGGGGTGGAGTTCCGCCGTCGCCAAGGCTATGGCGGGACAAGTTGAGTCAGGGAAAAAGGACCGATCCAGCAAAAGGTCTTTTTCCCCTCCTCAAGTACCGACCCTTATTGGGTGCAGAGCTATTTACAAAAAAAGGGATGTGTTTTTATGGAAACTCTTTACAATGGTTTGATGTATCTTACCGGGTGGCCTTTGGCTCTGGTGCTTATTCTGGGCGGACTTTATTTTACTGTGCGTACCGGCTTTGTTCAGCTGCGGATGCTTAAAGATGCCATCAGGGTCATCAGGGAAAAACCGGCAGTTGCAGGGAGCGTATCTTCCTTCGGGGCTTTGATGATCTCCACGGCTTCCCGGGTGGGTACCGGCAACATTATCGGTGTTTCCACGGCTATTTGTATCGGCGGGGCAGGGGCGGTCTTCTGGATGTGGCTTACTGCACTTATCGGCGGAGCTTCGGCTTTTGTTGAATCCACTCTTGCCCAGATCTATAAGCGGAAAAATCCCGACGGCTCCAGTTACGGCGGCCCGGCTTGTTACATCGAAACAGCCTGCCGCAGCAAGTTTCTGGCAATCGTTTTTGCACTTGCACTGATCTTTACTTATGGTGTAGGGTATAACATGCTTGCATCGTACAACTTGCAAAGCTCCTTTGAACGGTTCAGCTTTTACAAGCCCTACTGGTGCTGGATCTTTGGCGGTATTACTGCGGCACTCTTTCTTTTTACCATGCTTGGCGGCAGCAAGCGGCTGGTCAAAGTTACCGGTATGCTGGTGCCTTTTATGGGGATAGCCTATGTGCTTTTTGCGGTGATCGCTCTGATCGTCAATGCCGGAAATCTCCCGGCAATGATCGTGGAGATCTTCCGCAGTGCTTTTGACTTTAAGGCGATCTTCGGCGGCTTTGCCGGTTCGGTCTTGATGATGGGGCTCAAGCGGGGGCTTTACTCCAACGAAGCGGGTATCGGTTCGGCTCCCAATGCAGCAGCGGCGGCTTCGGTATCCCACCCGGTAAAACAGGGGTTGGTGCAGATGCTTTCGGTCTTTATTGATACAAATATACTTTGTACTGCCACGGCTCTGATGTGCCTTTCCAGCGGTGTAAAGTTCGATAAATCCGTTGCCGGGGCACCCTATGTGCAGAGTGCGCTGGAAAGCACCTTCGGCATGACGGGGCCGGTCTTTATTGCTGTGGCAATGATCCTCTTTGCCTTTACCACACTTTTGGGCAACTTCTACTATGTGGAGGTATGTTTTGCCTATATTTTCGGCAAGATGCCCGGTAAAGTTACCTTGAACATCATCCGCATTATTGGCGGTATACTCATCTTTTTCGGTGCGGCAATGCCCATGGATATAGCCTGGGGGATTGCTGATATAGCCCAGTGCATTCTGGCATTCATCAATATACCTGTGTGTGCGGTGATCGGTTCGGTAGCATATATTGCTTTGAAAAACTATTCAGCACAGCGCAAACAGGGTACAGAACCGGTGTATAACGCCAAAGATAATGCGGTTAAAGAAGTTACAGACTTCTGGCAGTAACTCCAGTTACGGCAATGAACAAGCGGCAAACTGCGGTATTTTAACCGGCGGTTTGCCGCTTGTTTATTTGCCTCTGTCAGTATAAAATAAAACGGTAATCAACGGAAAATAACAGTGACAAACATACTGCCACCCCCGTTATATTTCATCTCTGTAACGCTACATAGTTCAAGCGTGCAAGATAATCTTTTTTGTATATTGGAGCCGTTTCCTTTTTTTTGAAATTGCCACTGTTTGCAATTTGATTTTTGTTTTCAGTAGAGTATATTATTTCAGCTGGTAATGGTTCGGTAAAAGATGTTTTGCCAGATTGAATTATCAGATTATTAGAAAGGAAAGAAGGAAAAAATCTTGTAATCACAAATACAATAAATAGTTACAATTAAAATAATATCATCGTGTCTTTCAAGACAGGTCGCTCCGGAAAACGCCAAAACTAAAGAGCAAAACCTGATTGCTTGAGAGTGCGTCTGTTCATACACAGGCGTACTTTGTTTGCATAGGTTTTGCAGGTATTGGCGTACCTCCGGAGCATGCAGCGGGGTACGCTTTTTTCGTCCCCGCAAGTTGAATGTTGCAAAGGAGGGCGTATGAAGTGAATACATAGAAACAGTAATAAGTATTGGGCAAAACGGGAAAATATTAAAAACAAAGGAAAATAAAAATGTCGTATGATTTTAATTTGAATCCGGTACTTGAAAAAGCCAGCAATGAAGATTTGAATTTTTTGGTCGATTTGATAATTGATACTATGACCAACATGCTTTGCATTAAAGATGAATACATAAAATATGCTCCCAATCACAGCAAGTATACTCATTTGATAGCTGATGAAATAAGAGCTTTCGGCGGGAATACATTTGCCAACTTATTCAGGGGCGGCGATGGACCATCTTATGAAGAGATCGTAGGTGATGTTGCCGCTAAACTGAAAGCTCCGCATCCGAAAAATTGCTCCATTGAAAGAATGGAGGATGCCATTCTGGAAACCGTTCTGACTCAGGCATTGGAAAAAATGTCGGATGCTGAAAAACGGGAACTGCTGAAGGAAATAGGCGGAGGCGATGTTATGGCATTAACTGGACAGGGAGTGACTGCCGCATTTATAACGATTTTCAGACTTGGCGGGTTTAAGTCTTATCAGTTGACGGTGATAATTGTTAATGCCGTGTTAAAGGCTGTAATCGGGCGTGGTTTGGCTCTTACCGGGAATGCCATACTTACCAAAGCATTATCCATAGTGACTGGTCCTATCGGATGGGTTGTTACCGGAGTATGGACGGCAATAGATATAGCCGGACCGGCAACCAGAGTTACGATCCCGGCAGTTGTTTATATTGCCATGTTGAGAAAAAAATACAATACACCGTCATGCCCGCATTGCAATAAAATGATTGCCCCCGGCTCTAAATTTTGTCCGGACTGCGGCGGTGCGATTTAAGATATCATTGAAAACAATTTGAAGGGGGTGCAAAAAATATATAATTTGCAACTCCTTTGAATATAAATGTTTTGTTCCACACGATGACAGGTATTTGAGGCGAAGAAGAAGACCTTCTGCCGAATGGGGCTTCTTTTTCACCACTAAGTACCGACCTTTGGTGGTAACAGACTTTTCAGAAAAATACGAAACTCAAGACCTGTATAACGCCGTTGTTTTCTGCCAGCATTACTCTGAACAGTGCTTCCTGTTCAATAGTTTTGCGGTCATTGCCGGTACGCTGGAACTTCACCCGGTAGATCATGTTGCGGAAGATTGGTGCTTGGAGCCGGGTCAGAAACTCATAGCTTTTGATCTCGCCTAAAATTTTTACTGCCGCATTGCGGGATTGCTTGAAGTGATCTTCTGTAAACTGTTTGGCAAGGCTTACGGGCAGGGTTTTCCGCAAACGGGGGTAATCGTTGTTTTTGAATGCCTCCAAAAGTTCAATACACTGCTTTTCAGCAGCTTTATCCAGTTGAGCTGTTTGTTCGGCGGTAAGATCGGATTTTTTTTCGTCAGAATTGACCGCACAACCGGTACCCAGCATAAACACTGCTGCTGTGAAAATGTTGACCAGTAGAGCGTTAGTGAGTTTTTTCATTTTTTTCCCCTTGTTAAAACCATTATTTTTATTTTTGCGGGATCGCCTTCAGGTATTCCAGAAACTGCACCGGGAATTCTTTTGCTTGAGCAGTGGCAGATTTACTGATCGCTCTTTCGCAGAGTTTGATTGCTTCTGCGATCCTGCCGCAACGGCTGGCAAGCAGGCTTCCGGTCATCAGGATCGGAGCTGTTAGAGCGTTTTCCGGAACTGCCCGTAACAGTTTTTCCCACTTCAAAACAACTTTCAATGCTTGGGGATTGTATGGCAATTTGTTCAGCAGATTCCACATTACGGCATTGACATTGTTTATATCGGAGGGAAATTTTTGAATGAATTTATTGGCGATTTCGGGAGCAATATCGTTTAAAACATCTATCCGGCAGGCAGTGTTTATAAAGGCAAAGTAATTGGCTTTTTCTTCAGGATAGCGTGTGATGCGTTCCCGGTAAAACTTTTCCAACCCGTCAATATCTCCGGCAAGCTCCAGCGAATAGGCTTTGGCATTGACCGCACTGAGCTGTTCGGGGCGCACACGCAATATCTCATCGGCAGCATCGCTGATGACCTTGGCGTTGCCGGAACGCAATGCCGCTTGTAAACTGCTGGTCAGAGCTGCAATTTGAATCTCTTCCCGTTCGCTGTATTGCTTGTTGAGTACCCGTTTGAGCATCATGGGCAAATCTACAGCTTCGCCGCTCCATAAAAGTTTACCGGCATTGTTGAATATGCTGGTTTGAAAGAAACTTGTTTGTTTGCGGCCCAGCAACTTACGCAGATACTTCAGGTCGATATCACTTATAAGCGTAAAATCAAACTCCGGATGGGCAGATGCAAATTTTTCAAGACTTTCAGCCTTTACCGGCAACAGGGCAAAAAACTCTGTGTTTTTATCTTTGTACTGCTTTTTAAGCGTGGTCAGGATCGCCCCGGCTTGCACGCTGAAGGGAGCTTGCGGATAAATTACCGATACAACAAAGGTCTTTTCCCACGCCGCACTGCCGCGGGCGCGGTAATTGAATTTTATATCTCTTGTTCTGCCGATATGCGGAGCTGCAAAAGTTGCGGTAATGCCGGTCAGCAGGAACAATGTCAGTATAAATTTTTTCATAGAGTTTCCCTTGAAAAAAGCACAGTACAGCTGCATATATTTGGTCTGTACTGTGCTTTTTTATCTTTTTCAGCAACCAGCCGGTGCCGGGAAATCGCCCCGGAGCATTTCAAACGCCCGGGCGGTTTTCAGCAGTTTGGCTTCCGCCAATGCCGGTGCAATGAACTGTACGCCAATGGGCATGGAACTTTCGCTGCCCAAACTTGCCGGTACGCTGATACCGCAGTTGCCCGCAAGGTTCAAAGCAATGGTGAAAATGTCCGAAAGGTACATTTCCAGCGGATTGGTGCTCTTTTCGCCGAATTTGAACGCCACATTGGGCGCCACCGGGGTCAAAAGCACATCGCACTCCTTGAAAGCGGCTTCAAAGTCATTGCGGATCAGGGTGCGGACTTTTTGAGCCCGCAGGTAATACGCATCGTAGTAGCCGCTGCTCAATACATAAGTACCCAGCAGAATACGCCGTTTGACTTCGTCGCCGAAACCGGCACCTCGGCTGGCAAAGTAGCTTGCCACCAGGTCTTTGGCCTCTTTGCGTTCGCCGTAGCGGATGCCGTCAAAGCGGGCAAGGTTGGCACTGGCTTCGGCAGTGGCGATAATGTAATAGACTGCCACTGCGTACTTGGTGTGGGGCAAACTGACCGGCACGATTTCAGCTCCGGCAGCTTTGACCATTTCCACAGCTTTATCAATGGCTTCTTTGACTTCCTTGCTCATGCCTTCGGCATTGAAGTATTCTTCAGGCAGACCGACTTTGAGAGTTTTGAAGTCCTCAACTTTGGCGGCTTTTACTGCACCGATAAAATCTTCGTCGGTCTGGGGCAGACTGGTGGAATCCATTTTATCTTCGCCGGTGATGGCTTGCAAAATGATCGCCGCATCTTCCACACTGGTCGTCATAGGGCCGATCTGATCCAAGCTGGAGGCAAACGCCACCAGCCCGTAGCGGGAAACTCTGCCGTAAGTGGGCTTGAGCCCCACAATGCCGCAGAAGCTGGCGGGCTGACGGATGGAGCCCCCGGTATCGCTGCCCAGTGCCGCCGGAACCAGTCTGGCACCTACTGCCGCAGCAGAACCGCCGGAAGAACCGCCGGGGACCCGGTTGGCATCCCACGGGTTGGCGGTTTTCTGGAACGCACTGTTTTCGCAGCTGGAACCCATGGCAAATTCGTCCATATTCAAGCGGCCGGTGGGGATAAAACCCATCGCCTTGAGCTTGGCTACGGCAGTTGAGTCGTAGGGAGAAACCACATTTTCCAGAATTTTTGAAGCACAGGCACAAGTTTCGCCTTCGGTAACGATACAATCTTTGATCCCTACCGGGATACCGTCGTATTCGCTCAAAGCCTTCCCTGCGGCCCGGCGGGCATCGGATTCGGCAGCAAGTTTACGCAGTTTTTCTGCATCAAGCTTCAAAAATGCTTTGACCACACCGTCCCGTTGGGCTACATTGCTGATAACCTGTTCAACCAGCTGCACCGAGGTCAAAGAGCCAGCCTGCAATGCTGCGGCAGCTTCGGCAATACCCATCATAGAGAGATTACTCATAGCTTAATTCATCCCTTCTCCCGGCAGCACTTGCGGAACTTTTACCAGTTCCCCATTAAGCACTGCCGGAGCATTGGCGAGCATGGTTTCCCGCGGGTACGAAGCTTTGACTTCGTCGTTGCGGACAACATTTACCAGCTGCACAGCATGAAAAGTCGGCTCAATGTTGCTTACATCCAGCTCCGAAAGCTGTTCGATGTAAGCAACAATGTTCTGCATATCGCTCTGGAGTTTCTCTACGGAGCTGTCTTCCAGATCGATGCGTGCCAGCTCTGCAACATACTTTACATCAATAGCGTTTGAGTTGTTGCTCATATTCTTGATTTCCGTAAAAATAGATTACTTGCTCTGTTCCAGAGTCAATGTCTTGGTACAGAGGTCGCAGACTTCGGAAGGTCCGAAGTACTGGATCGGGCCGGGATAGACATAGCTGGTGCTTTTTGCCCATTCGTCACGCTTGGAAGCAAAGAACTTGTAGGGTTTGCCATCCAGTTCCACCAGAGCCTTTTTGATTACCGGCTTGTCTTCGCCGTGGCGGCGTTCCATATTCATCATCATGGTGATCGGAATACCACCGGCGACCCATTCATCAGCAACCAGCATGGTGTTGCGGACGCTGGACATGTAACCGGTAACATTGGCACCCAGCAGAGCTGCGGCGGTGTAACCCAAGCTGTAGCAGTAGTCAGCATCGAAGTTGGAGGGAGCTGCGCAACGGCCTTCGTAGCCGAAGAAGTGGGTCTGGGTGCTGAATTTGCCGTTGTATTTGCCTTCGGCTTTCCAGGCTGCGAGCTTGGTTTTGACCATTTCGGCAAGCATCTTTTCGGTTTCGATCAAAGAAACCTGCACATTGCCGTGGGGGTCACGATCCAGACAAAGCTGCAACTGGATGGTGCGGGGCAAGCTGGCGTAGACTGCGGCTTTATCGGCAGAAAGCTTGTTCTTGAGGAAGGCGATCTTTTCGTCAGCTTCGGTAATGGCACCGAAAGCGGCTTCTTCTTTGGCAAGCAAATCGTTGAGTTCAGCGATCAGAGCCTTGACTTCGGGGATGAATTCCACCAGACCTTCGGGGATCAATGCCACACCGAAGTTCATGCCATTGGCGGCACGGTCGGCAACGATTCCGGCGAGGTAGTCGACGATTTCAGCGAGAGTGGTCTTCTTTTCGGCGACTTCTTCGGAGATGATCGTGGCGTTGGGCTGGGTCTGCAAAGCACATTCCAGAGCAATGTGGGAAGCACTGCGGCCCATAAGTTTGATGAAGTGCCAGTATTTCTTGGCCGAGTTGGCGTCGCGGCCGATGTTGCCGATAAGTTCACTGTAAACCCGGCAGGCGGTATCGAAACCGAAGCTGGCTTCGATGTATTCATTCTTGAGGTCGCCGTCGATGGTCTTGGGGCAGCCGACTACCCGGATACCGGCGTTGGTCTTCTTGTAGTATTCAGCCAGCAGACAGGCGTTGGTGTTGGAGTCGTCGCCGCCGACGATCACCAGAGCTTTGATGTTCAGAGCTTCGCAATGTTTTTTACCGGCTTCAAACTGTTCGACCTTTTCCAGCTTGGTACGGCCGGAACCGATCATATCGAAACCGCCGGTGTTGCGGTAGGCATCGATGATTTCGTCGGTAAGTTCGATATATTCGTTTTTCACCAGACCGTCAGGGCCCTTGAGGAAGCCGTAGAGCTTGTTGCTTTTGTCGAGGCTCTTCAACCCGTCGTAAAGACCGGCGATAACGTTATGGCCGCCGGGAGCCTGACCGCCGGAGAGGATCACACCGGCGTTGAATTTGGTTTCCACAGCAGCACCGGCAGCGGCTTCAAAAGTCACCATGGGGCTGCCGAAGTTTTCGGTAAAGAGAGCCTTGATTTTTTCCACATCACCGGCAGCGGTGGTGGGTTCGCCGGTGATCGCCTTGGCGGCGGCACCGTTGCGCAGGGCTTTCGGCAGTTTTGGGGTGTAGGCGGCACGGGCCTTTTGCAGAGCAGAAACAGCAGCACTCATTTTTTTGTCCTTTCACTTTAAAATTTGAGTTATAAAAGCTGTAAAAATCAGACTATACAATTACAATATGGTAATTTACAACTGATTTTTGATTTTCGCAAGTATAAAATGCAATAAAAAAGCGTTTCTGTTCTTGAAAAATGCCAATAAGGGGTTATCTTTAGTAATATGACATGCACGAATAGTGTGTTTTTGCTGTTTTTCTGATTGCGGCAACAATCCTGATAAAGTGCGGTCTAATTTTTGGAGTACGAGTAAAAACGACAATAAAACAGTCAGACAGGAGAAATTTTTATGAAAAAGATGAAGATGTTTTTGATTCCCGGATTGGTGATCGGCGGCGCTGCCGTGCTTTGCGGCGCCAACGCCAAAAATGTTACTGTGCCTGCACCCGATGCCAAAGCTGCCGGCAATGCCATGCTTGCCGAGATGAACAAGCCTCAAGGCACTCCGGTTGCCAAAGCCTTTGATTTTCTGCCCGCAGTCGTTGCCAAAGTCAACGGCAAAGATATCACCAAGGCTGAATTCATCGCCGCTATGGCAAAACAGATCCCCGGTGGAATAGTGCCTCCGCAGATGCCGGCAGAACTTTTGAAAATGCAAGCTCCCCAGCTGGTTGAACAGTATGTGACCCAACTGGTGCTGGACAAGGCGTTGGAAGACTCCAAAATCACTGTTTCTGCCGATGAAATCGCAGCCCAGCTCAAGGCTGAAATCGCCAAGATGCCCAAAGATCGCCGTAATATGATCGAACAGATGCTCAAGGCGCAGGGCAAAACCATCGATGATGTTATCAAAGAGCAGGCTGCCGATAAAAATGCACAGAAAATGATGGCATTTCAGAAGTTTCTGGAAAGCAAGACCGGCAAGGTGACTGTTACTCCGGCTGAAGTGGAGAAATTCTACAAAGAAAACCCCAACCAGTTCAAAGAACCTGCTGATCCGGCAGACAGCATCCGGGCTTCGCACATTCTTATCGGGGTGGACAAAAATGCCGATGCCAAAGCTTGGGATAAAGCCAAAAAAGAGATCGAAGCGATCATTGCCCAGCTGAAAAAAGGTGCCGACTTCGGTAAATTGGCTGCCGAAAAGAGCACTTGCCCCTCCGGCAAGAGTGCCAACGGTTCGCTGGGTGTTTTCGGCAAAGGTCAGATGGTGCCGGAATTTGAAAAGGCTGCCTACGCCCTTAAAGTCGGTGAAATCTCCGGTGCAGTCAAGACCCAGTACGGTTATCATGTTATCCGCCGTGATGCCGCTCAAGCCGGTCGCACCATGCCTTTTGCTGAAGTTAAAGACCGTTTGAACGCTGCTTTGCTGCAACAAAAGCAAATGATGGCTGCCCAGAAAGTGGTCAATGATCTTATGAAGGCTGCCAAGGTGCAGATCCTGGTCAAAGCCGAAGTGCCCAAGATGGTTGCCCCCAAGGCTGCCCCCAAAGCTCCGGCAAAGGCAAAGTGATTTCAAAGTATTGAGTATACTCAAGCCCGTGCCGGATCTGCCGATGCGGGCTTTTTTGATTGTTACGGGATGTGGTTTTATGCATGTTACAAGCGTTTTTGAACAGGGGTTGCAGATCCTTGAAGCGTGGGATGAAGTAAGCGTATTTCATGCCGACAAAACTTTTACTCATCTGGAAGAACTTATCCGGCAGGGTGATTTCCGGAAAATTGCGGTTTTTACCGGCAAAAATTCTGCCGACACTTCCGGAGCATGGGCAAAACTTCTGACTTCTTTGCGTTATGCAGAGTGCGGAACCGTTCGTTTTAAGGATATACCGCCGGAACCGGATATGGAAACGGTTGCGGCTATGAAAGAGTTTTTGCAGGAAGTTGCTCCCGATGCAGTTATAGCTCTGGGCGGCGGCAGCGTGCTGGATGCGGCAAAGGCTGCCTATATAATTTTTCAGAGCAAAATGGATTTGAGCGACTGCTTCGGCGTGGACAAAATAACTCAAGCCTTTCCCGGTAAAAAGTTCAAACGCATTATTGCCATACCCACAACTTCCGGCACCGGCAGCGAAATCACTCAGTACAGCAATATCGTCAACCGGAATAATCAAGTCAAACAGCTTATCAGCGACCCGGTGCTGGTGCCGCAAGCTGCCGGTTTGAATGCTCAATTTACAGCATCCATGCCCCGGAGTGTAACGCTTGCCACCGGGTGCGATGCGCTGGCTCATTTGCTGGAAGGCTGGCTCAATGTAACTATGGATGAAGGCAAAGCGTTTATCAATAACGCCGCTCAAGTCGGAGTAACACTGCTGCGGGATGATCTGGCAAAAGTTTTGAGCGATCCCGACGATTTATCAGCCCGGAAAGCGGTGCAGATCGCCTCGGCACTGGGCGGTTTGACCATCCGCAACAAATCCACCGGATTGCCCCATTTGTTGAGCTTTTCGTGGTTCGGCAGGATCGAACACGGTATAGCGGTGGCACGCTTGCTCCCGGCGGCGTGGCGTTATTACATCGGGCGTAAAGAGGTAACAGAGCGTACGCTGGAAATCGGCAAAGTTCTGGGCGGTGATTCCCCGGAAGAGGTCATAAAGAGTTACGAAAAATTGCTTGATTCGTGGCAGGTGCCCAAGCTGAACAGCTTTGCGGGATTGACGACCGAACTATTGGAACAAACCTGCCGCAGTGCCGGAGCCAACCGCATGAAGCTGGAACTGGCTCCCCGACCGGTGCCGCTGGAAGCAAGCGAAAATATTCTGCGGAGTATTCTCGCTTGTGCAATGAAAAATTGAGGTATTTATGCACACACTTGAAGAACTTGAAAAACTTATAGCTTATCATAACGACCTTTACTGGAAAAAGGCCGCCCCGGAAATCAGCGATGTGGAGTACGACGAGCTTATGCGGGAGTTGGAGGTGCTTGCTCCCGACCACCCGCTGTTGACTGCTGTTCACGGAGCGGCGGTGGCATCCACCGGCAAAGTGCGGCACAAAGAGCCCATGCTCTCGCTGGATAAAGCGTACAGTTTGGAAAAAGTTCTGGAGTGGGCAGATAAATATGTGCGTAATGCCGATGAAATACTGCTGGTGCAACCCAAATACGACGGTATTTCCGCCAGGTGGGAAGATGGCTTGTTAGTGACCCGGGGCGACGGAGCCGAGGGGGAAGATATTACTGACAAAGTACCGCTTATTGAGCTGGAAAGTGTGGCGGATTATGTGGGCAGACTGCAAAAAGATCAGCCCATCCGGGGCGAAATCGTTATCCGGGACGATGATTTCCGCACCATTTATAAAAATATCAAACGCAAAAACGGCGATGTTTATAAAAACTCCCGCAACGCTGTTGCCGGGATCATGGGCTTGAAGGAAATTGCCGATATTCAAGCTCAAGGAGCCAAACTGACTCTGGTGGATTACCGGAAAATCTCTTACGCATACAGCCGGAAAGATCTGCCGAAATACTTTGACGAACTTCTGGAAAAAATCTCCGGTCTGCCATACCCCACCGATGGCGTGGTCATCAAAATCGCTGACGAAGCCTACGCCAACAGTTTGGGCAATACGGCTCACCATCCCCGGGGGGCGATCGCTTTTAAATTCACCAACATCCGCCGCCAGAGCGTGCTGCGTAAAGTGGTTTGGAGCTTCGGCAAAAATTGTCTGACCCCGGTTGCGGAGATCGCCCCGGTGGAGATCGGCGGCGTGACCATCACCCACGCCACACTGCACAATTTGCAGAATGTTTTGGATAGAGATCTGCAGATAAACGACATTATCGAAGTTGAGCGGGCAGGGGATGTCATACCTTACATCGTCAATTCGCTCCCCGGCGAAAACCGCCGGAGCGTGCTTATCGACAAATGTCCCTGCTGTCAGAGCAATTTGGAGCAGCGGGGGCCGGAACTTTGTTGTGTAAACAAAGAGTGTTTTGAAGTAAGGTTGCAGAATTTGCTTGCCGCAGTAAAAAATATCGGCATCGAACGGCTGGGCGAACCGACTTTGCGGAAGATGATGAATACGCTGAATATCCGGAGTTTGCGGGATATTTTTGAGCTGAAAGTTATTGATATAATGCGTTTGGAGAGTTTTCAAGCCAAATCCGCAGAAAATCTTTTCAACGAAATCGCCAAAGCCCGCAATGTAAGCGACTATCAGGTACTGGCGGCGTTGAATATACCCCATGTGGGGATCAATGTAGCCAAAGTCATATTGAAAAATCTGCCGTTATCTGAATTACGCACTGCCGACGAAGAAACTCTTTCCAACATTCCCGGCGTGGGGCCGGAACGGGCAAAAGCCATCAAAAAAGAGTTGGCGGATCAATCAGAATTTATTGACGAACTCCTTGAAGCCGTGGTGCTGAACGAAAGTCAGGGCGGCGACGATGATGATCTGCCCACTGTGTGTTTTACCGGCAAGATGCCCGAAAAGCGTTCTTACTACGAAGATTTGGCAAAGCAAAAGGGTTTTCAGCCGGTAGATAGTGTATCCAAAGAGTTGAGCTTGCTGGTGGCAAACGACATAACTGCAAGCTCATCCAAGCTTGCCAAAGCCGCCAAACTGGGCGTGAAAATCATGGCACTGGCAGAGTTTTTGCAGCTCGAAAAAGCAGAAAGTGTGCCAGGAGCAGCAACCGTACCCGCCGCCGAAGCGGAAGTGAAGAATCCTGCCGCTACGGATGAATTGCCGCTCTTTGCCGAAGAAAAAACGCCGGAAAAAAGCGACGGCAAACCCGAACAGCTCTCATTCGGCTTTTAAGGTACTATCCGGGGATATTT
Organism: Victivallaceae bacterium; assembly: GCA_045585955.1. Classification (GTDB taxonomy): domain Bacteria; phylum Verrucomicrobiota; class Lentisphaeria; order Victivallales; family Victivallaceae; genus SIG78. The sequence continues at coordinate 8,284 of JAZMZK010000096.1, read as the reverse complement.
TTTACCGTTTTTTGCATTTTTGTATTTGCTATTTATTGTGATACATGCTATTGTTCATCCAAACACCAATCACCGGAGGAACTCTATTTATGACTTACGATACTATGCATGAAACACCCCCAGCTGACTTTTACAAAAAAATCCGCAACTCCTTTACTGCCAAAGTTATTATGATCGGTATAGTGGTGCTGCTCTGCCAAATACCTATCTTGATGGTCGATGGACTTATCTCCAACCGGCAGAATCTGGCAAATGATGTGGAAAAAGAGATCGCCTCCAAGTGGGGCTACCGGCAGAAGGTATCCGGCCCCCTGCTGGCCATCCCGGTAAGCCGGGAAATAAAGCGTACCGAAAAAGAGGGCAAAAGCGTTAAAGAAGTTATCTCCACAGAACGCTCCACTTACTTTGCTGTGCCGCAAACATTGCAGATCACCGGCGAATTGACTCCCGAAATGCGTTACCGGGGGATTTACGAAGTGGTGCTTTACCGCTCGCACATCACGCTCAAAGGCAATATCGTTTTCCCGAAGGAGGTGGAAAATTGGCAATTCTATCCGGAGAAGAGCCGTTTGATCGTGGGGGTTGCCGATTTGCAGGGTATTTCCGGTATTCAGGGTTCGTTCAACGGCAGAGCGGTGCAAGTGGAGCCGGGAATTGCGGCAAAAGCTCCGTTCCCCGGCGGTTTTTCCATACCGCTGAATAAAGCGGAAAACGGCAATTTTGAAATCTCTTTTGACCTCAACGGCTGCCGGGAGCTGCTGTTTTCCATGGTGGGGCGGGATACCCGACTTGATTTGCAAAGCCTGTGGCACTCCCCCAGCTTCTGCGGAGCGTTTTTGCCCGTAGAACGCTCTATCAGCGAAAAAGGCTTCAGTGCCAAATGGTCGGTCAGCGAGTTCAACCGCAATCTGCCCGCCAGCTGGGTGGGAGCAGACGAAATGTTCCAATATCCTGAAGCCGGGAAAAATTCTTCTTATGGGAGAAGCCGTTACCGCAGCTCAAGCTCCAGTTACAGCGAAAGCCATTACAGCCGCTCCGCCGGGGTGGCACTTTTGAAAGTTGCCGACAGCTACATGCAGGTCAACCGTGCCGTGGAGTACTCCATACTGGTATTTACCATTGTACTTATGGCAATGCTGATCGCCGAAAAACTTGCCAAAGTCTGGGTGCATCCATTGCAATACTTTATTGCGGCATTGTCGCTGGTTTTGTTTTACACGCTGACTCTTGCCATCAGCGAACACAGTTCATTCGGCACAGCCTATCTGATTTCAGCGGCGGCGGTGTCGGCACTGGGCGGATTTTACAGCGGCTTGATCTACCGCAAAGCCATGGCGGCGTTGGGGATGTTCTGTGCTGTGGCACTCTCTTACGGAGCAATATATGTAATTTTGCAGCTGGAAGATTACGCCTTGCTCGCCGGAGCAGTAGTACTCTTTATCCTGCTGGCAGTATTGATGACCTTCACCGGAAAAATCAACCGGCAAACAATAGATATGAATTAAATATTGTATAAAGTCGAACTGGTTTGACAAAAATTATTGCAAGGTTATAAAATGACGAAGAAAAACAGCGAACCACTGATTCCGCCACATGGCGGATATGCCAAGCTGGTGACTTATAAACTCGGCAATCTGATTTATGATGCCACAACGGCATTTTGTGATCGGTATATCAATATAAAAGATAGAACTCATGACCAAATGGTTCAGGCCGCCCGTTCCGGGGTTATCAATATCATGGAAGGTTCCGAAGCCAGTGCAACCAGTAAAAAGAGTGAACTTAAGCTTACTAATGTAGCTAAAGCGTCGCAGGAAGAATTATTGGGCGACTATATGGCATTTCTCCGGCAACGCAATTTACCGATTTGGTCGGCAGATTCTGTGGAGGCTAAAACTGTTCGGAACACTCGCCCGGGAACGCTGGCTCAACTCCGGCAGCTTATGGGGAATATGGTGTCGGACAGGTCGGACAGGTCGGACAGGTCGGACAAAACTCTGCTTAAACAGGAAGTCGCCGCCAATACTATGATTTGTTTGATCAATCAGGAAACTTATTTACTTGGTCGGCAGATTACAAAACTTGCTATGAACTTTAAAGAAAATGGTGGTTTTACAGAACGCCTGTACCGGGTGCGTTCAGAAAACCGTAAAAAAGATGAGGTATAAAACAATGAAAAACTTTTTCCGTAAACTTTTCTTTTGGGACTCTCCGGCGGCGGGAGCGGTGTTCGGCTGGCTGCTTAATATCGTTTATTGCTATTGTGCGGCTAATTTGGGGTGTTTGTCGGATACGCTCTTTACAGCAATGCGGGCTCCGCAGGAGTTGTTTTCAACATTGTTCCTTTATCTGGCATTACTTCTGGTGCAGTTGTTACTGCTGCTTTACAGTGCATTTTTGACTTGCCGCTTTTTCTTCCGGCAAGACCGTTTGCATTATAAAGTGCTTTTCTGGGGGATCATTGTGCTGCACATTGCCGCCTTGGTCTGGGCTGGCGAAAAAAATAATGTAGGGCTCTTTATGGTTGCTTCCGGCGTGTTGAGCATGGTTGGCTTTAACGCTTTGTGTGTAAGAAAAAACAATTATTACTTTTATATTGCCGCCGTTCTGCTTTGGGCAGCGGCAATAGCGGGCTTGCTGGTGCTTTTGAATTGCACCAATATTTTTGAACTGGCTTTTGGCGAAATATGGTTGTTTCCGGATATGGGTTTGATTCCTTGGGCGTGGCGGGTGCCGGTGGTTTATACCGGGGTGGCGGCGTTTGTGCTTTCGCTTTACTGTTTGTTCCAACTCTGGGCGAAAGCTGACGGTAAAACTTTTCATGAAGTGTGGGGCGTTGGCTGTACGGTATTGGTATTTTTGCTGGTGTTGTGTTATTTGACTTGCACCGCTTTTGCTTTTTACGAAGAAAAACAAAGCGAAAAATTTATGCTCGCTTTGGAAAACAACTTCCAGAAAAAGATCTCTGCCGAAGCACTTGCCGCCGATTACTTCCGCAACCGGAAAGTCGATCAGAAGTTCCACGACGATTTGCAGAAAGCTCTGGAAGAGTTTTCCGGCAAAGATTGGGATTTTATGCAAATAGAAACCGATTATAAGATCCTTGAAATCCCCAAGATGTATAAGGAACGCTTTTGGGGTATTGAAGCTGAAAAACTGGGTAAATTCTTTGATAAAACCATCCCCGCACCTGCCCGGGAATATTCTCAAGGCAATTTGAGCTCCATCTTTCTGCCGGATTTAAGTAGAATGCGAAATGCCGCCAGAATTTTCACCTGGCAGATGCGGCTGGCAAGCGAGATGAAAGATCACAACAAGGCCATGCAGGCGTGGCAGCGTTCCGGTAGAATTATCGAGTATCTGGAACAGGAAAAAAGCCTGATCGGTTCACTGGTGATGATTGCCGTGGAAAATATCCGGCTTGAGGGGCTTGAATATATGCTTGCCGCAAATATTTTAAGCGATCAGGAGTTGATAATTATTCAGCAGTATTTGCAGAGATCCGCAGCAAAAATGCCGACTGTCAACCGCAACGCTCTTTATTTTGAAGCCATATTCGGTACTGATATACTTATTGGCATGGCCAAAGGCACAGTCAAACAAAATGGCAAAAGAATGCACGAAGGCGTGGCAAGCTACCGCTTTCTGGTGCCGGGGTTGTGGTATCTGGGGATGAAAAACTATTCGTCGCTTTTGAAATTTTATAACAAAGAAAATCTCTGTAAAGTCGAAGAAAAAGTAAAGCCCGGTTCTTACGATCTTTTAGCTTGTATGCTGGTACCCGCCATGAATGCCGGCGGTGAACGAATGCATGTTATGGAAATGCGTTATAAAGCATTTTACGCTTTGCTGGAAGCAATAAAAATCAAACGCACCACCGGCAAATACCCCGCAACCTTGCCCGTAAAAACAACCGATTATTTCAGCGGCAAACCGTTGCATTATAAAGCCGGAGCGTTTGAAGTAAAAAAGGTCAATCTTGTGGAACGCAAAAAGCCGTCTGAAGACGATGGATTTTATCTGGAGAGCGATAGCAAATACGAAACTGATTATACTTATAAAGCCCCTCCCGTGCAAGGCATCGCCGTCTGGAGCGTAGGGCGAAACAAAGTCAACGACAACGGTAGTAATGTTGATAAGGATGACCGCCGCTGCGACGACATCCGGGCACTGCTGGTTTTTGATAAATAGAGGCATTTCAAAAGTTCTTAAAATCCCCATTCCGATCAACAAATGGAGCATTTGAGGTGGTTACTCTACGAGTAGCCACACTCAAACAATCCATCGTTACTCATCAATGGTGCTTTTTCAATCTTTTTTTATCTACTTTTGAAATTGGCCCAATAAAAAATATATTTTTAAGGATGATTTTTGTTGATAAAACTGTTTTTTCAGAAAAAAACCTCACAAATAAAAAAATCTGCAAATAAAATCATAAAAAAATTTGATTTTTTATAAAACCAGTGTATCTTATAAGAGTTGTCAGCAATGACGCACAAAAAAGTGCACCCATAGCTCAATTGGATAGAGCGTCTGGCTACGGACCAGAAGGTTTGGGGTTCAAATCCCTATGGGTGTACCATTTTTTTTGCCCAAATTCCGGTGTTTTGAGTTCAAAAGCAAAGCACCGGCTTTTTTTTGCCATTCTTCCGGATTCTGACAAATTCATACCTTGTCAAACAACAAATGCCACATTTCTGCCACACAAATTCATTCCATTTGTCACATCAAAAAAATTGAAAAATTTTTAATCGCACGTTCCTGTTTATGCGGTCAGCAAGAATCTGAATATTCCGATTCTTTCATATTGTAATCGTTTTATAACCAGTACTTTAATGGCATTTTACACTGGCTGGCGAACTCTTTATCTATGAGCTATATTAGGGTTATTCGCTGGGACAGCATTGTCCCTAATTTTTTAACCCCAAATATAGAAAGGGTAACCAAGATGGATATTTATACCATCGAAAACAAGTACGGATCGCTGATTATTGACAGCGGTCAGAAGCCAATACTCGGATATCAGCCATTTGCGGAGTATTTTCGTCAACTATCCGGATGTATTTATGTTACTGACGAAAAGCAGTTCTATTGCTACAATCCAATCAACGGCCTGTGGGAAAAACAAGGTCAGATGGATATGATCAACAGGATCAGCAAGGAAATCCTTCAGTTTGCCAGAGATAATGACATTGAATACGAATTTGCCAGTATGAGGCGTCCTGCTGTAATCAAAGATATTCTGTTGTATTTGAGTGCACTTGCTCAAGCTCCGGCAGATTTCTTTGACCAGAGCGACTGCTGGATTCATTGCTTGAATGGGGTAATCGAAATTGACAATGCAGGATTGTGGCAACTGAAGCCATTCTCACCGGATTATCATAGCCGCAACCGCTGCAATCTAGTTTACGCTCCGCAAGCAGACTGCCCCCGCTTCAAAGAGCAGCTCCTGGCTCCGCTTCTGGAATCAGAGGACATTGATTTGCTGCAAAAATATATCGGACAGTGTCTGCTTGGACGCAACTTGACACAAACGATTATGCTGCTTACTGGTTCTGGCGGCAGTGGAAAAGGAACTCTCGCCAACATCCTTGAATTGATAGTTGGAGCTGCAAATTGTATGCAGATTCGTCCCGGCTGCATTGGAGGTCGTTTTGAAACAAATTCATTCATTGGTAAAACATTGCTGACCGGCAAAGAGTCTCAGACCTCGTTCTTTACCACCAAAGGCATGGGCATTTTGAAATCGCTGGTTGGAGATGATGCTCTGCGGGTGGAATTCAAGCACTCTAACGAACAGCAGATGATTCAAGGGACTTATAATGTCTTTATTGTAGGCAATGCCGTTCCGATGCTGGAATTTGAAAGTGATGACGACATTTCAGCATGGCAGCGCCGCCTTCGCTGGATCAAGTGCAAAAATTATAAACCTGAAAAACCGGTAGATAACTTTGCTAATGTACTTTTCGACGAAGAAGGCTCCGGCATTCTCAACTGGTGTCTTACTGGACTGTCAGCCCTTTTGACTGCCAAGTCCAGTCGATTACCAATCACAGACTCACAGAGAATTCGATTGGATTTTCTCTTCAAGCAGTCATTCCAAATTAAAAACATCCTTCGGGCGTTTTTAGAACCTTGTTAGGGTAGCACCTTGACTACCGAAGAAATCTATGCTTGCTATGTTGATGCAGCAAATAAAATTGGCTGGCAGCTGATTCCCAAAAGAAGATTTGAAAAAGAGCTACCAGAACATATGCAGACTCTTTTCGGCTTGATTCGCAACCGAGATATCAAACGTGGTACTCAAAGCCACCAAACCAATCGTTCAGGATACCGTAATATAAGAATAAAGAACTTGTAAAAAACCGTATGAAGCGTATGAAGCGTATGTTTTACTGATCTTTTTTAGAAGGAATGCGGGAGGAAAACATCTCCCGCTGTCCTTTGGGCGCGTTGCCTTTGGTGTTGGTCTTGGCAAGGTAACTGGCTCTCCTGAAACAGTCATCTTTCTTTGCTTTCATATCAGGGTCATCTGGTCTTATCATTACTCCGTTGACTTGTTTTTCTCCAGTTCTGCTGGTTGTGCAGTCATCTATAAGACCATAACCGTTTTCTCTTGCCGGTAAGCCGAGAGTGGTATCCCATAATCTTTCTGCTGTTTGGATGTGGTTATGGATACTTTGGGTCTTCTGTCCGTCAAGCAGGAGAGCTACGTGGTAGTGTTGGGGCTTTTCTCTGGACTGTTCCCGTACTGCTACATACTGGGGCTTCAATCCCTGTCTGGATAAATTCTTCATAAACTTGGACTGGAACTCTCTGAATACTCCGTTGTCAGCATGGGTGTATCCTTCCGGGAATCGAATATCATATCTCATAAAGAAAACTTTACTCTTGGTTTCTTCTGCGTAATCTAATTGTCTTTCAATTTCATTAAGTATCTTGATGTCACATGCAAGTCCTTTTGCTTTATCTGTCATAATGGGATAATCGTGATATGTTTCTGCTGTTGTGGTTGTCATTGTGGAGTTCTTTCTTTGTTTAAGTGTTGGATATTAAGGTATTACCATTTACCTTACTATCGGAGAGAACAAAGTCTCAACAAACTGCTGACTGCATTGACCGTATTGCCGATTTTGCCTCTTCCATATTATGACTGCATTAGCTTTCTGTTGTGTGATCTGTAAAAAACTAATGCAGTCACTATGTTATGTGGAACACGGTGTTTCACAACTGAGTTGAATGCCGATTCAGTAAATCAAATTATTTTGCTTAAAGAAAGGATTAACCATGAGCAAAAAAAACATTGTTGAAGGTGCTGTCGCAGACAGCGTGTCGCTTGAAGAAGTTGAAACACAGGAAACGATGCAAGAATCAGAAGTAAATGCTTCCACAGATAAATTCATCAATGAATGTAAAGATTTTATAGTGAATTATGCCAAAACTTGCTATGATTATCCAGAAGATCAGGCTTATGCATTGAGAGAATTCTTCATCAGCAAAAGAATCGAAGATGAGGCTGCAAAGCATCAAGAGAATATGAAAGAGGCAGATATCGTTGTTGATATAGTCAACCTTGTCGATATAGCAACTGATTTGATGGACGATTTCCTTGGTAAACATGAAGAGGCCAATGATCGTATTGCTGAAATCATGATGCGCCACGTCCCTGGATTTCAAGCAGAGTTAAATATGCGTCGCGAAAGAATGGAAGATAAAAAATAACTCAAAAATGGGCAGATTGTGGTTTGAAAGCTACAATCTTCCTTATTCATTATATTTATTTGAAGAAACACTTTTTACCCCTTGCAGCAAGGGGATTTACTATCGCAAAACGACTTGTTTTGCATATGGCAGGGCAGCTGGACTCAAGCGATTACTTTTGGGTATCTGCAATCGGCTCTTGGCGTAATCGTTCCATGAATTCGATTTGATCGGGGCGAAGTTTGTTCTTTTGCACTACAAGTACAGGATGGGCGTAGGCTGTGGAATAGGTGTTGCCATAACACTGAAAAATGGAATTGTAATAACGGACATAATAGAAGCCCTTTTTCTTTGAGTCACAATAACGCATCGTATCCAGCCAGACGTAAATGTGACCTGATGAGTTGCGACATCCAGGAGTGTAATCAGAATTCAGCAGATCGGCTTTCAGCTGGCGTCGTTTATCCTCATTGGAAAGATGGGGCTCTAAATCGATAGGCAAAGTATCAGTCTTGGGAGGAGTTAATTCCAGTTCTTCAACGAGCTGCTTCTCTTCGTCATTCAACAGCAGATAGGTTGCATA
>JAZMZK010000095.1:0-2936 GCA_045585955.1 Victivallaceae bacterium | reverse complement strand
CGGTCCTTTTTCCCTGACTCAACTTGTCCCGCCATAGCCTTGGCGACGGCGGAACTCCACCCCTTTTTTCCAAACCTTTTCCCGGCATTTATCTATTTGCGTTGCAAAATAGATAAATGCCATTCAAGTTTTAAAAAAGTTATAATACAAAAGTTAATCATATAACTTTTTATTAACCTACCCGATATTGGGTACAGAGCTATGTTTGTTGAATTTTTAACACAGTTCTTTGTTTAAAATAATATAAGTAAAATATATTGCAAGTCCGGCAAAGCGGTTTTCCTGCATAAAAACAGTTGAAAAAGTGTTAAATAGTTGAAAAAGCCCCTATGTAGTGCTAATTTATATGTAATAGTTTTTTAATCAACAGCAAAGAGGTTTATTTATGGAAGAAGTCAAAAAGATCCGTTCTTTCAACGGCAAGCAGATGCTTATCTGGCTGGCGGCGCTTATTCTGGGCGGCGTGCTTGGTATGCTGGGCAATGGAGTTATCAACGAATTTTTCAACTTTATTGCTTCGGCTTACACCCGGTTGTTCAAGTTTGTAGCTGTGCCCACCATTGCCCTGGCAGTGACCACCACCCTCGCCATGCTGGGTGCCAAACGGGATACCGGCAAGATTTTTCTGCACACTATTATTTACACCTTGCTCACTACGATTGTAGCGGCGATCGTTGGTGCGGCACTCTATCTTTGGATAGCTCCCGGCAATCTGCCGGTGGATGTTATCAAAGCCGGTCAAAGTGCCGCCGCCGGGCAGAAACTTGCTCCCATGGGGGTATACAGCCACATATTGGCGGTGATCCCCGATAATGTGGTTACGCCCTTTTTCTCCGGCAATGTTTTAAGTATATTGCTGGTTGCCGCCGCCATCGGGCTGGCACTTGCCGCCGGACGCAATTCAGAAAATGTGCAAGTGTTGGTCAAGGCGGTCAACGGCTTGCAGGAAGTATTTTTCATCATCATCAAGGCTCTCATCTGGGCACTGCCGCTGGGGATCGTGGCGTTTGCCGGACAGCTTACTGCTCAAATGTCTGCCGAACAGAGCGTGGGCGAGCTGGGCAAATATGTGGCAGTGGTGCTGGGCGGCAATGTTTTGCAATTCTTTGTGGTGCTGCCTTTGTTCCTGCTGCTCCGCAAAATCAATCCTTTGAAGGTCTTCAAAGGTATGCTCCCGGCGGTGCTGATGGCTCTTTTTACCAAAAGTTCTGCCGCAACCTTGCCGGTAACGGTGGCTTCGGCAGAAAACAACCTTAACGCCAAGCCCGAAGTGGCACGCTTTATCCTGCCCTTGTGCTGTACGATCAACATGAACGGCTGTGCGGCATTCATTATGGTAACAAGTTTGTTTGTTATGCAAAATGGCGGCGTGGCACTCACTTTCAGCACCATTGCTGTTTGGGTCTTGATCGCCGTGATTTCTGCGGTGGGCAACGCCGGGGTGCCGATGGGGTGCTACTTCCTCACTCTGTCGCTCATGTCGGGTATCAACATGCCCATCGGGGTTCTGGGCGTGATTCTGCCGGTTTATGCGGTGATCGACATGATCGAAACTGCAGTAAATGTCTGGAGCGACTCCTGCGTTTGTGCCATGGTCGATAAAACTATGAAGCAAGAGTAAATCCTGCCCGACGGAATAATATCATGGCAAATCTGACGGTCAAAATTTTCCCGCTCTGTGCGGTGCTGATTTCAATATTTGCCTATTTCTGCCCCGGCGTGCTGGGGCGGTTCGACTATACCATCGTGCCGCTGCTGGCGATCATCATGCTGGGTATGGGTTCCACATTGTCGGTCAAAGATTTTCTCCCGGCAGTCAAGCGCCCCAAAGCGGTACTTATCGGCATGGCATTGCAATTTACAGTTATGCCGCTGGGGGCATTCGTTATCGGCAAGATATTGAACTTGCCGGATAATATGTTTATCGGACTGGTGATGACCGGAGCGGTGGCTGGCGGAACCGCTTCCAATGTAATAACTTACCTTGCCGGAGGCGATGTGGCACTTTCTATAACCATGACCGCCTGTTCCACAGTAGCTGGCATCGTGCTTACCCCCCTGATCAGCACCCTTTATTTGCAGCAAACGGTAGCTGTTCCGGCGTGGGCTATGCTCAAAAGCATACTTCTGGTGGTGGCTCTGCCGGTAAGTCTGGGGTTGATAATCAACCGCATCATGCAGAAAAAGCGGCAAATTCTGGAAAAAGTCTGCCCGGTGGTTTCCGCCGCAGGCATAGTGCTGGTGATCGGCGTGATCATGTCATTGAACAGCAATAACCTGAAAAACTGCGGAATGATGGTCTTTCTGGCGGTTATACTGCACAATATATTCGGCATTGCAGCCGGATATTTTATCGCCAAACTCCTGAAATGCGACCGGCGCACAGCTGTAACCATAGCCATCGAAGTAGGTATGCAGAATTCCGGTCTGGCAGCCGCCCTCTCCAAACAATTTTTCGGAATAGCCGCCGCATTACCGGGAGCCGTATTCAGCGTATGGCACAACATATCAGGCTCAATCTTCGCCGCCATAAGCAAACGCTTGAAATAATGGCTATATGCAGAATTTTGACAGTTCAGCAGCCGGATGGAAAAGATTTTTTTTGCAATTACATAAATAACGGGTTATATTACTTTACGGTTATAATATTAAAAAATAGCGGATTTTTATCAACAAATGACTTTTGTATCAGCCAACAACTTTTTCTGCCCGATACATACACTGTATTCACCCAATACAGTTGTCACGAAGTCTGCCGCAATTACTGCTCATCCTATTGGGAGTAATAAACAAATCGCAACTACAATAAAACCCTTCATAGAAGCAAGCAAGCGAAGCTCATTTGGGGCGAAGCCCCGAATCAGCTTCTCCGAAGCAAGCAAGCAAGCGAAGCTCATTTGGGGCGAAGCCCCGAATCAGCTTCTCCGAAGCAAGCA
>JAZMZK010000094.1:0-29837 GCA_045585955.1 Victivallaceae bacterium | reverse complement strand
CTTTTATGAAAAAAATAAAGGAATTTGCAAGTTTTGTAAGTAATACATTGATTATCAGATAATTAAGTATAATTAAATAAAGAAAAATTTGACATTAACAAATTTTTAAATTGGAGAAAATATTATGAAAAAAGAACTCGTCAACTACGCCGTCAAAAATGTATTCCGCCGTGCCATGGAAGCCAAAGCATATCTTTATAACGAAGATGGAACAATGCCGCAAGCCGTTCGGGATCTCTGTTTCCCCGCTCCGGAACTTGCCCCGGAAGTAATTGATGAGTGGAATCGCAGTCACTCTCAAAAGGAAGAGCTTATTGATAAATTTATTCCCCGCAACACTTTTGTCGGTGATTTTGATTCTGCAAAAATCATTCTGCTGGATAATTGTATACCCGCAGAGTACCCGGGTGAATTTACCCGTTCGTCTTTGGAAAATTTGCATTATTTCTGTTCTGCTTTTCAGTTTGCAATGAAAAGAGATGAGCTTGTGAAGCAGGACGTTGCCGAAAAAATAATCAGCGAAGAGGAGTTGATAAACAAAGATCAATTTGCTATTTACAGTAAAGATTATCAGTATTTTCACAAATTTTGGCAATTTGAACTTCACACTTTGCAAAACACCGGTCTTATGGATGCATTCATCCCTGTACAGCCCCCGGCTTGTTCCGCCGAAGAAAATTACCGCCGCTTCAAGATGAGCGGACAAAAAGGCGTCGGCGAAGCCAGATGTCAGGTTGCAAAAATTAAAAAATATTTTGCTCAAATCGCCTGGTTTACATTGGATTTGGAACAGTTTATCCAAAAAACATTTTTTTACAACTTCGGCAATGAAAATGCTTTTGTAAAACTTCCATATTACAATTATTTCAAAAATATCAAACCCGTTGTTCTGGAAAAAGTTCGTAACGCGATGCAAGAAAACAAAGTTATCATTTGTCGTAACGAGCTGCCGTTGTGGCATAAAGAAATTGATTTTTCCAACTACGCTAACTTTTTCTATCTTTACAACCCCAATCTGCCAATCTGCCGTGGCAATGTAGGCAAGGGGTGTGATTTAAGCAAAAGAAACAATATTGATCCCTTTGACGAACTGGTAAAGAATTGCAGTGATTTTTTGAAATAAGTTATAAGGAAGAACTGTAATGAACCAACAAACTATCTATTTTCCATTCGTGCAATACGAAAGTGAAATCCATTCACGGGAAAGCTGTTATCTGGAATGGCAATCGGAGTGTGCCGTTTACGATAATTCCGGGAAAGCGTGTGCTGTACCATACAAAACAGCCAAACCTTACCTGAAATCTGCCATCGACTGGATGTGGTATCTGATTGATGCTCCGACAGAATACCTCCATTGCGACTTTTCAAAGTTCAGCGATTTGGAGTTGTACTTTCTCTTGCGGGAACGCGCTGAACTTGCCCTTGTTGTACCGTGGCAGAATATGGCAGCGGGGTACAAAAATCTGCTTCTGGCGTATCATCCGGAACTTGCTGAAAATTTTGCCGAATTGCAGGAACTTTCGGGGGCGCATTGGCAGAAGATATTGCAAATCAAGCCGGAATATGCAATATATTGTCCGTGGCAGAAACTTTCCGGCAACAACTGGCAAGTTATTCTGGAAATGCATCCGGAATTGGCAAGATATTGCGATTTTTCACTTTTATCAACCGATAATTGGGCAGAATTGTTAAAAAAGCAAATCAGTTTTCTGCCATTCTGTCCGGAGAAAATCAGAAAAAACATTTCAGAAGATGCTCAAAACGAATTGTTTACCCTTTACCCGGAAATCAAAAACATTTTGAGCTGTTGATATGAAAATTGTTTTCCCCTTGCAAGCTGTTTCGTGCAATGCCAATTCTATGTAAGTTTCGGCAAATTCCAAAAGGCTGCAAACATCGGAGTTGTTGCATTATGCTTCCAGCAGGCAGCTGACGGCGTTATCCGGATTTTTGAGATACCACAGCCACGATTTGGCACACAAAGCAGCGTGATTGGTAACACTTTTTTGCAAATACCGTTCGGCTTCCCGCAGCAAGCGTTCAGCTTCAATAATATCGCCTTTTTCAGCCAGCAAAGCCACCTGCACAAAATATTCAGAGAAACGCATTATCTTCCTCTCTTGCTTTATCAATATTCAAATACTTTTTATACCAGTTTGCCAGATCGGTGTGATCCTGCGGGACAACGGCACGCTTTTCGGCATATTCCAGAATTTTCCGCAAAGTGTCAGTGTCATCCGGCATCAGGCGTTTCCAATCCGGGAGCAAGCTTGAGCCGAATAATGCGGTTGAGCCGATAGCTTTCGCCCGCTCCAGCAACGCTTGTTTCAGATTGCGACGATAACTCCTGATTTGTGAAGCTGTTGCCGCAATCAATTTGTTTACCGTAAAAACTTCCCGGTGTACTCCAAACACTAATTCGCCTGATTCCATAGAAACTTTCATCGCGCGAACCCGCCGTTTGGGAAAACGCTTGTTGAAATCCTCGATTTTACTTGAAAGTTCAAAAATAAACTCAAAAAGATCATCCGGGCAATCAATCTGCATTTGCGGATTACCTTTGAAATGTTTATAAAGCAGCGGACACGCCGCGAACAATTTTTCCTGTAAAAGTTGATCCATTATTTTACCTCTATATTGATTCGGCAAGGTTCCTGACGGACTGGCTTGCGGTATTTTACATCAATATTGAATTTCAAAACAAGTTTGCCGTTGACAAGTTCGTAATAGTTCCATTCGGCATTATCCCAGCCGCAGGGGGATTTCACAATCAAACCAGTGCCAGCTTTGTAGAGAATTCCGAAAACCTCTCCGACTCGCCGATATCTGCCATTATGTTTCTGCATAACCGTCCAGCCTTCGCCGCCGGAACCGTTTTCACCATTGAAAATCAAAAGTTCATTGACTTTATCGCCGTCCAGATCCACCGAAATCACTTCGGTCGATGTTGCCTGCCGAAACTGCCGGATATCCACATCGTAAACCGCTGCACATTCAGCGGGCAGTTTTTCAAACGGCACAACCTTTTCTTCCAATGGCTCCGGCGAAACTCCGGATAGCACCACCGCCAGCACTCTCAATAAAACATTATTCATACACCCCTCCAAATTTTGTGTTCTGCCAATCATACAGCAAAAAGCGTGCCAACTTGATTTTTTGCTGGAAAAAAACTTACTTAAGTGTCAAATTTTGACAAACGCTTGCAAAATGTGAACAATAAGATTGTCTTAACATCCAAAATCTTTGATTGCAAATCTTAAAAACCGATCTTGCTGTTGCGGTTTTCCTGTTTGGTTGGGGATTTTTTTACACTGCTTTCCTGTTCCAATGCACTCAAACGGGCGGCGTTGGATACTTCATCGAGGTAATACAGACTCTGGCGGACGGTTCGGAAATCACCCGGTGTCAGTTTTTCGATCGCTTCCAATCTCCGGCGTTCGGCAGTGGTTAAACGGGTATGGAACATACGGCTGAAAAAGGCAAGTTTTCCGTAGTTATCCAGATAGTCAAAGCCCAACTTAAAGGTAAAACGCCGCATGATCGCCGGATCGAGATTCTGCACAAAGTTGGTCGCACCGATCATAATGCCGTTGAAGTTTTCCATCTGGTGCAGAAGCTCATTGACTTGCGTAACTTCCCAACTGCGGTTGGCTCGGTCGCGGCTTTGCACCAAGCCGTCGATCTCGTCCAGAAACAAGATGGCGTGTTCGGCTTCGGCTTGAGCAAACGCCGCCTTTATGTTGTGTTCGGTTCCGCCCACATACATTGACAAGAGATCGCTGCCCATTCTGACCGCAACTTTGGTGTTTAGTACACTCCCGAGATACTTGACAAATTCAGTTTTACCGGTTCCGGGCGGGCCGGAAAGCAGCAAGTTCATCCGCGGGCGGTCAGGCGAATTGCCTGCCGGGTCATTCTGATACTTCCGCACCGCTGAAACTATTTTTTCCAACTCCAGATCGCCTTTGATGTTCAAGCCATCCAGCGAATAATCTTTGGCAGGCAGCAGTTTGTCGTCCGAAACAGTGATATTAAGCAGCTCACAATGCTGTGCCATCAGCTTTTCCACCGTGCTTTTGACTTCCGACTGTTGCGGAGAAAGTTTTTTGACATTGCCCAAAACTTTGGTGATGATCCCGGCATTGACATTGTAGCGTTCGGCGAAAAACGCAGCGGTGTTTTCATCCACCAGCGACTCCATTTGCATCTTGGCTATATTGTTAAGCCAAATGCTTTTACGCTGAATGGCATTGAGTGGCTCAAACCTGATCGAGTAGTCAAAACGGCGGCGGCTGGATTCGTCCAACGCTTCGGCGGGAGTGTTGGTTATCCAGATGGTAGGAGTTTTGATATTGTCAAGAACATCATTGAGCAGCCCTTTGTCGCCGCTGACACTTTCCATACCGCCGAAGAAAAATGGCAACCCGCCAAAGCCCGAATTCCCCCGAAGCATTTCATCGGCCTCGTCAACAATGATCAAACTGTTTGCCGGATCGACCTGTTTATCGCAGATCTGCAGCGCCGCAAAGCGGAATTCCGGAGTGCAGGTCGAGCGGTCGCGCTCTTTGGTATCCTGGGCGATCTGAAAACACTTTTTATTCAGCTCTTGAGCCAGAGTTCGGGCAAAACTGGTCTTGCCGGTTCCGGGCGCACCGTACAAAAGAATATTGGCAGAAGTGCCGGAAGATTTGAGCAAATTCCGGATCATTTCGCCGTGCTTGCTTGCCAGATCGCCGTAAAACTCCCACGGCAAAACTTCTTCTTTGCAGTGCTTGAAATAAGTGTTACTCAAAGGTTGATCGGTAACGCCGTTGAGAAACTCCAAAAGCCGTCGATTGAAATCAAAGTCGTTGTCAATGCAGTTGTAGCGGCGAAGTTTGGCTTTGCAGTCCAGAGCCGCCATTACTTCAGTTATGTCACAATCAAGGCACTTGGCTACAAAGATCGCCTTGTCGCTTTCAGTAGTACTACGGCTGTGGCCGTCAATAATTGTGAGCATATCATTGTAGATAAAAGCCATCACCAGCAGCACATTAGTTTCAAAATCCGAAAGATCAAAAGTTTTCTGCAATTCGGCAAGCTGCCGGGGAAAAACTTCGTTGGTATAGCGTTCAAGCGGATATTTTTCCTGCAAGGCTTTTATTTCTGCAATCAACATACCGGCAAAGCGTTTGCGGGCATAAGAAAAATTCCAGACCGCCTGACAAATATCCTCGGCATCGTCAGTAAAATCCAACTGATTACGGCGGCTGCGGAAGTTTTCCATACGGGCAACAGTTTTTTCAGGGAAGACGGATTTGATTTTCTTTTCCCAGTCGCAATCTTCCAAAAGGTCAGTGATGGGTTTGAACACATCGCTATTCTGAACACTCCCGGAATGATTTTTCAAAAAGTTGCCCAGAAACTCCAAAACCTTGGCAGTTTTCCAGCGATCGATTTTTTCAACATACTTTTTCATAAGCACCTCTCTTTGCATTTATATTTGAACAATAACAATATTCGTAAAAAAGTAAACAAATTTTTACCAACACCAAATATAAAGCAAAAAGCGTGCCAAAATGAAAAAACTATGTTAGCAATAATGATAAGTATTTGAGGCGGGGGAAAAGACCTTTTGAAGGAAAGGTCCTTTTCCCCCGCCTCAAACTCCACCCTCTTTTTCCAAACCTTTTACCGGCATTTATCTTTTTGCTATGCAAAAAGATAAATGCCCTACCAATTTTGAAAAATCGCTCAATGCATAGGTACATTTGATATTTTATTCATCTGCTTGATTGCATTGAGAACATAGCGAATAAAAAAAAGCCGTTTCAGCCCAAAAAAGCGAAACGGCAAAAGCAATCAACTGGTCAAAAATTGAACAAATACTGATTAAAAATTACACGGTTGATAGTGAGGAGAAGTAAGTGCTTCTTCGATCTCTGCATTGGTGATGACTAAATTCCGTATAGGCAGAGCTGTTTCTATATTAAAAGCGTCTATGGAGTAGGATTCTTTATTCCGTTTGCATAAATTTGCAGCAGTCGACAGACCGATGCGGATATTTTTCTTTTTGAAGTATTCCATAAGGAGAATCGCCTGACGGGTTTCAGCATCCAGCAGGAAACTTTCCGGATGATAGAGAAAAGAAGAATTCTTCAGGCACAGTTCGATCCAGTCGCTTTCCGTGAATGAATCAAAACAAAAGTCTTTCGTTTCTTTTACAGAAAGTTTTGCAAGCTGCTCGATTTTATTGGGTTCTTCAGATTTTGATTTTTGCAAATCCAATTGCGGCAGCTCCGGTTCAAACGGAAGGTAACATCCATCAGGATTACCTTTGAAAATAATTTTTTTACTCATAATACACTCCTTTCGTTGGTCTGCAATATCACAGCAAAATCCGTGCCAATATAAAAATAGAGCAGAAGAATACTCTGCGAAAGAGTTCTTCTGCTCAAATTTTAAAAGTCAGCTATTATTTTTTTGAATCCCCATCAATTCAAACATCTCTCTTTCATGTTTTTTCATCGCATCAACTGTCCACTCGTTTTCATTACCTCCAGCACATTTAAACATCAGAAGCATCTTGATACTTTCCAGATTTTTCTGCGGGATCTGGGTATCACGCAAACGGGCAAATTTAACTCCGATAGAATCGTTTTGTTGCAATGAATTGAATGAAGAGGAAATCATCGCTAAATTGCCAAATTGATGTTTCGCATCTTGCCATTCAGGAGCATCGCCATCTGTTTGCGGATGCAGATGCTCAATGGAACGGTTTCGGCGGAATTTATAATTGCGGATAGCCGATTTTTCACCATCGTTATCAACGAGTCTAAAATCGTTCTCGTTGTCAATGAATTTTTCCCAAAGAAGGTAATCCAACTTCCAGAACCAGTAGCGATCGATTGATTGATACGTCATTGCTTCTTGGTTAATCGTATGTCGCTCATTATCTTGTTTCTTCAATAAATCAAGCGAAAAAGGTTCTGAACTCAGGTATGCATCCAGTACCCATTTCTGATAATTTGATGATGAAACATAAAGCATAGCTTGGAACTGCTTTATTTTTTTATCATCGGCTGGCGTGTCTTCGTCTTCTGCTGCATTGTCGCGTCGAAAAGCGTATTCCCAGCTGCCGTCTGCAGCTGCTTTCAAGTAGATAATATTCTTATCCAACCATTCTCTGTACGTTTTCATTGTATCCAACAATGTTGATGGAGAAATTTTACCAGGGATGTCAGAAGCTACGTGATTTTTAAACGTTTCCAAGATTTTTCTTTCATCACGCGGCATATCTTTTTGTTCCAAAATTTCAAGACAATGCAGGAGAAACACTTCAGGCGTTAATATAGAACTGCTTGTAGAATCAGCATTACGTACAGTATTATCTTCTTCTTTGACTGTAACGGAAGAACGGTTAAGGATATACCATAAACTCATACGTTGATTGCTTTGAGATTCCCCTTTTTCAAAGTTCAAACAATCATCAAATTCAGCTGCGTGCGCCGGGAAATATTTACCTTTAATTTGTTCGACCGCAGTCAACTGTTTTCCCGTTGCATTCATCTTTTCAAAAAAGAGGTTCAAATCTTGAGCTTCATAATCAACCGGTAATTCCGTAATCAGAAAAGAAGCATGATTATAGACATAGTCCACAAAATCTTCAGGAATTGAGTTTTGAAATATTTTCTTCATGCACTCTAAAAACATTCTGAAGTTTCTGTTGGCGATATCTGTACCTCCTTCAGCAATTTTTTTCAAATCTTCTTTGTCTTCGGGTCTCCCCATGTAATTGATTCGCAACTCATTATTTTCTGAGTAAAGGAAATTCTTCCATTCCGAATCGGGATTTTTTGCACGGCAGTATGCTCCGAATAACGACAAAAATGTCAACCGCTGCTGACCATCCACAATATCCCACACACCTTGTTTTTCAACAGTGGTGATGATGCCAATATAGTATGGAGTCGTTCTATCCTTCTCAAAAGCATTTATTAAATCTTCGAGAAGCAAATTGATTTGTTCTTCTTCCCAAACAAAAAGCCGCTGATAAATAGGAATGTTTAATTTTCGATTTTCAGCAGTAAGTTTTTTCGGCGTATAAGCTGCTTTATATTCAAGATTCTTCACTTTGTCTCTCTTTCATTTTTTTATTTTGTGGGTATTGTGATTGGGATGATTGCAAGAGTTTTTTCTTCAAGCGAACTCATTAAAGCATGTAAAGACTTCCAGTATCTGCTGGCAGCATTTCCTGTATTGGCTTCTGCATAGCGTTTTTTGGCATCGCTCAAAAGGGCAAAGAATTGTGCTGCACTTGTAACCTGATCCAGCTGCCGCGTTGTTTCTCTGAAAATAGTTCCTTTTTTATCATCACTTAAATACGCACTTCGTACTTGAGTTTCGTTACGCAATACAGACAGGCGATATGCCAAAAGATAAACAGCCTCTTTTAAATACATCTCTCCGAATTTGCAGAAAAATAGGAACGCAATCGCCTTGATTCCGGAAAGAATCACATTGTTACTGTGTCCGGAGAGATAAGCCGTCAACATCTTTATTGCGTCCTGCTCAATAAAAACATCATATTTCTTCCGGTAATGTTCTGTATAATCAAAAAATTCTTTTCCGCCGGAAAGTAACGAGTTGAAACGGAATGGTATTTTGCAAACTGGAAACTCCCGTAAAAGATCAACACTTTTGTAATGATGAAAAATATCACGGCTTTCTCTATTGTTTGCATCAAGCGGAAAACTTTCGTTATTGATCCATTTGCGCAGACGGAACAGCATACATTGAAGTACCTCATCCTGCATGTCTGATTTTTCCAAATCATGCCAACTTTTTGAAAATTTTTCTGCGTCCTCATCAGTTTTAATGTAACGCAGATGATGTGTTTTTAGCAAATCATAGTCCGAAAGGCGCTTCCCTGTAGAGTTGCTGTTACTGAAAAATGTATACGCCAAGTCTTCCGGCTGATCTTCCCCCAAAATCACTATGGAAAGTTTTATTTGATCAAATTTTATGTCTGTTTTTGAGTTACTGATATAATTCCGCGCCCGCAGAATTGTTTGGATTTCTGAGTCTGTATATTTTTTTACGGATGCAAGCAGAGGAATAGCTTTGTCGTCATTATTATTTGCAATGATAGCTAATGTTGTCAAGCGTTGTTGTCCGTCTATAACATCATAGCAACCATCTTCTTGTTCTTTAAGAATGATAGTTCCCAGGTGATATGGAATCTCTTTTTTTCTTTCATCTTGCTGCCATAATGAAATATCGACCAGAAAATCCCGGATATTCTTTTCTTGCCAACTATATGGTCGCTGATATTCCGGGATAACTAATGACCATTTCAATAAGTCCGAGGCTGTTACATTGCGATAAACTTTTACAGGTGAATCATTATATATTTGTGTGATTAAATCTGTGGCAAACGATTCATCTATTTCTTTTACAATAGATTGTTTATTGCCAACTAAAGTATGCCACCACACACCATACGGTAATGAGATATTTTTTTCCGCTTTTATCCATTCTTTTACTTTAACAGCTTGCCAGTCTGTGTCAATACCATTTTCGTCTCCGAGACGACCACAACTTGTACCATAGGCAACAATATTTTTTCTAAAAACCAATATCAATATGTCGCCGTTCTGGATAGCCTCTCCTGCGCCTTTTTGACGAACCCATTTATAGTATTGGTAAATATTTTTTTCCAAACAATCATCTTTTATTCGTTCTTCCCCACCATCTTGAAAAGATCCTATCTTGCACAAATAATATTTCATTTTTTCAATCCTCCAGGTATTTTTTTACTGTGTTTCTTGCGGCTTTTAATGCTTCGGCGGTTCTGGTTAAGTTTTTGTCGTATTTTTCGTAAACGCGTTTGATGTGGATTCTTACTGCTGCTTCCAGTTCGTCGGGGATTTCTTCTTTTGTTTCGCTGGATGGCTTTAAGCCTGCGGTCATTGCTTTGTGTTCTTTTAAGAGTTTGGCAAAGTCGGATTCATCCAGTACAATTGCACGCTCAAGAATATTCAGCAATTCACGCACGTTGCCGGGGTAATCGTAGGTTTTCAGGACTTCGATCTGTTCTGCTTCAAGGCGGCGGTGATGTTCTTTCAGCCAGCGCCCGTTGGCGATTTGTTCGATGTCTTCTTTGTGTTCACGCAAACTGGGTGCGTGAATCTGCACCACGCACAGCCGGTGATAGAGGTCTTCTCTGAACTTGCCTTCACGCACCAATTCTGCCAAGTCCCGGTTGGTGGCGGTGATCAGGCGCACATCCACCGAAATTTCTTCCGTGCCGCCGACGCGGGTAAATCTTCCTCCTTCCAGCACGCGGAGTAGTACGCCTTGAGCTTCCAATGGCATTTCTCCGATCTCATCAAGAAAAAGTGTGCCGCCGTTGGCGATTTCAAACAAGCCCTTTTTCTGTTCATTGGCTCCGGTAAATGCGCCCTTTTCGTGACCGAAAAAGCGGTCTTCCAGCAGATTGGGCGTAACGCTGGCACAGTTAAATGTGCAGAATGGTTCATTTTTTCGCGGCGATTTGGTGTGAATGAACATTGCAATCGTTTCTTTACCGGTTCCGCTTTCGCCGTAAATGAAAACCCGTGCTTTATCCCGTAGTGCTATGCGTTTGATACGTTCCTGAAGATCCTGCATAACCTCACTTTGCCCCACCAGTTCCCGGTGCCCGTAATGGCGGTAATGCTCTATCATCTGTCTTTCGCACTCGCCCCAGCGGGATTCCGGTTCATTATGGGCAATGTGATAAATCGCCATACCGTAAGCCCGTTCGTCTTGATAGTTGCGGTAAAAATACATCGCCGCTTCCACCAGGTCATGGATAGGCTGTAAGTTTTTGGGAACCTCTTCTCTGGCAAGCAGAGCAATATCATCATAAGACTGGTTGAAACACCGGCTGACCGCCTCGGTAATTCCGTCATCATAACAAATGAATGAATCAAGTTTTTTGCGGATATTGTCACCGACATATTCCGGAAAATCCAATGCACTGATCCAGCGGGCATGAACACCATTTTTCTGCAATTTGGTTAATGCCTTTTCCAACAAATCCGCATCGCCTGATAAGCCCACGCCGAGAATGGCGATTTCCTTGTACTTTGTGCCGATCTCATTGAGCATTTCCGGCAAACGCCGGGTACTTACGCCATAGATATCAGCCTTTTTGTAATGCCGTAAAGCAACAGCGGCGGCGATTCCATAATCTTTCCATCCCCATCCGGTTAAAATCAAGATATCCATATATCAGCCTTTCAAAATTTGATTATTGTTGTTCAAAATATAACCTATCACACGTTCGGTAAATATTCAAACCGACAAATAAAATTTTCCGGAATTTCCAATTGGGAAGCGATTTTTGCACAGGTTTCAGCATCCTCCAACGCATCGTGATGCTGAAAGGTTATGCCGAACTTTTCAGCCATACAATTCAGAGTGTGAGAATGAGCTTCCGGGAAATGGTGACGGCAAAGTTGTAAACTGCACACATAATTAAATGAAACAGATGGTAAATGGTACAAAGATAAGACATTATGCAAATGTCGAAGGTCAAACGGAGCATTGTGGATCACCACGCAATCCGCAGAAATCAGCATTGTTTTTACACTCTGCCAAACTTCTGAAAATTCCGGACTTTCCCGTAAATCTTCATAGGTTATTCCGTGGATATCCCGGCAGAATTTACTCATCCAATCGAGCGATTTGTGTGGCTTTATGAGATACTCTTTTCGTTCAAGCACCTCTCCATTTTCTACAACAGCCACTCCGACAGCACAAATGCTGCCGTTGCAACTGTTGGCGGTTTCAAAATCAAGTCCACAAAGTTGCAATTTCGTTTCTCCTTATGTAATTAAGCGGTTTTATAATTACATAAGCAAAAAGCGTGCCAATATAAATCCTGCTTTTTGCTGGATTTATATTCCACTATGAATTTCCATGCCGTCGCGTAAAACTTTTTATGGATAAGTTCAGTTTGAGGGGGAACAGGTGTTGGCTGCTGGTGTATTCTGTTTATGATGGTTGCTGTGATATTTTTTACATGCTTCATTTATCAATATCCGGCACAGCCAGGTCAGCAACAGCGAATCTTCCTTGATTTCTGATAATGTCTGGTAAGCTTTCCGGATACTTTCCCGGGTAATCTGTTCAGCATCATGATTATCTTCCAATATCACCAATGCCGTTTGGTAAAGTTTTTGATGGTGGCGTTTGACAATTTCGTCAAATGCCTGTTTGTTGCCTTGTTTAACGAGTGAAATCAAGTGCAAATCGCCCAACTTTTCAAGCTGAATATTTTTGTTGTTCATATTTCTCTGTTTCTTGGTAAAAATCAATCCGTTTTAGATTAGAGTTTTTTGACAAGCGAAATGTTCCCATATTAAAAAGGTAAAAAACATTTTTTTGCAAAAAATATCAAAAAAATCTTTATAAATGTCAGTTTTTATGCTATTTTTTTCAGTGATATTGATTGGTTAGATTTTTTTGTGTGAATCTGTTGCTTGCGTAAAAATCAATGAACACAAATGACTGAAATGCCTTTTTTTATTTTTTTCTCTTTATCCCCAAATACCTTATTGCCGCTTTGATCATCCATGCCCCGGCGATCCATGGGCAATGGATCAAAAGCAATATATCAACTTCGGTTCTGGTTCGGGAGTGGGCGGGGAGTTTGCCGAAAAAGCCGTTGATGTCAAATGCTCCGATCTTCCACGCGAAAATAATTCCGCCGATAAAGAGAACAAGTCCGATAATCAATACAACCATCATTCCGCCCCGTTGGATTTTTTCCGGAGGCGGCTCGTCGGGTTTTGGAGTTGCAAAATCCCACTTGTTCTTGCTCATTGTATGATTTACCGCAGTTTGAGTGTGCCAAGTGCCATTAAGGCAAAGATGCCGGAAAGGATCCAGAATCTTACTACGATCTGGGTTTCCGTCCAGCCTAATTTTTCAAAATGGTGATGTATGGGTGTACAGAGAAATACCCGTTTGCCGGTAAGTTTGAATACTGGCACCTGGATCATTACCGAAAGGATTTCCATAACAAAAACTCCGCCCACTAAAAAGAGCAGAAATTCCTGCCGCACCAGCACCGAAAGTAACCCGATGATCCCACCCAGTGCCAGACTGCCGGTATCGCCCATAAACATAGTTGCCGGGTGGCAGTTGTGCCAGAGAAATCCGATGCACGAACCAATCACCGCCGCCGCAAAAACCACCGCTTCGCTGGCACCGGGAATAAAGGGAATGAGCAAATATTCTGCAAACACCCGGTGCCCGCACAAGTACGCCATTACCGCATAAGCAATGGTGGCAAAAATCATGCATCCCGTGGAAAGACCGTCTTTGCCATCGGTCAGATTCACCGCATTGCTGGCACCCATGATCGCACCTACTGCCACGATCGAAACCCATACGCCCACGGCAACCGGAGTGTGGACAAAAGGAATATACAAATTCCGCATATAAGGAGCGAATTCCGGAATATAATAGAGCCAGATCACTGCTGCCGCTGCCACCAGAAACTGCCCCAGCAGTTTGACTTTGCCGGGAATTCCATCCCGCCGCCGGTAGGCTACTTTGGCAAAGTCGTCGGCAAACCCCAGCAAGCCCAGCAGTATGGTTGAGCCAACCAATATAGCGGTAAGTTCCAATGGCTTCATACACAAAATCGCCGCCACGGTTATACCCAGAATTATCAAAACTCCACCCATGCTGGGAGTTTTATCTTTCTGTTCATTAACAAACTCTTCCACCACGCCGCCGTAACGGCTGGGAGCGGTTGCCCGGAATTTCTTCAGCATCCGCACTGTGGCGGGGCCCAACAGAATAACTATAAGAAAAGCCAATGCCCCGGCACAGCCCGCCCGGAAACTTACATAATTGAACAAACGGAAAAATCCCAGATCCGGATCACTACTCAAATAAGATAAATAATAAAGCATTGCTTTCCCTTTATATGTAAAAATTATTTATAATTCTATAACAAATTCGCCGTCGGGCATACACCACTCCCGTTGGGTATAAAACTCTTTAAGCGTTGCCCCGATGGTATCGTGGCGGAGAGTTTTGATTTTGCGGGCAGGGTATTCGCCGACTTCGGCTGCTATTCTCACCGATGTTTTCCGGTACTCGGCTTCGGCAATATATTCTGTTCCCGGCAAGGGTTTGATAGCAAAAATTTCCGGAGTTTTCAGGAATTTTGCCGCCGCCAATTTTGCACCTTTTTCAATTTCAGCCAAAACTTTTGCTCTGGGGTAGTGCAGTGCAGCACTCTCTTTGATAAATACTTCATCGGCAGAACAATCGGCTGTTACCGGAGCATTGAACCCTTCTTTGACCGCCACGGTCACTATTTCCTGAACCAAATTTTTGGCTTCATAAGTCATTGCCAGATCTCCGGCTGCAAAAATCGCCGGAACATTTATCTCACTGAAAGCGTATGCCGATTGCCCGAACTCGCCCAGCGAAACTCCATTGAGTCTGAAATCTATTGCTTCTTCGGTTTGCGTATGTGCCAAATGGGCGTTAGCAGTGCCGGCTTTGGCATGCTGACCTACAAAAGCCAAAGCATCCACCCGGGAATTCATTACCGGAAAATCCATACGCCCCCGTTGCAGTGCCGCCCGGTCGTCCAGCATTTCGCCCAATATCGAACCATTGGCTCCGTGACCGTCGTACACTATAACTTCGGTTGCTCCTCCGGCAAAAAAGCCGTTGACCGCAGCATTGACTTCTTCGGTCAGCAGTTTGCAGCCGACGGCATTGCGGGAGCCATTCGGCACACACCAATCATAAAGATTCAATACACCGCCAACACCTTCCATATCTGAAATTATAAATACCCGCATAATGCTGCCCTCTTATACATACTTACCAGTGCAATTCGTCCTGATCGGTGTTTTCCGGCAGTTTGTATGGCGTGATGTGCCCAACATCGGAAAAATCCAGCTTGCACTTTTCAATAACGAACCGCACCAGGTTGGGTATGGGCAAGGTCGTAACGATGGAAAGCACCACGATAGCGTTGAAAAAGTCGTCGGAAAGCATCCCCAAATCTTTACCGATCGCCGCTGCCGCCAGCGTTGCCGAAAGCTGCGGCACGGTCATCAAACCGGCACAAAGACCTTTGCCGCTGTTGAAGCCGGAAAACTTCATGGCAAGGAAGCCGGAAAGCACTTTGCTGCCCACCAGACCGATAACGGTGTAGATTATGATCGTCAGGTTATCTGCCGATTGGAAGATCAGCCGGAAGTCGGTTTTCATCCCTATAGAGATAAACAAAAACGGTATCAGCAAGCTGTAACCGATCCCCTCAAGTTTGCTGAAAAGTGCCGAGTTGCCCATGCCTTTGACCACTTTGGAAAGCCCCAGACCGGCAATAAAAGCCCCCACCACCAGGTTGATGCCCAGAAATTCCCCAGCCAGAACTGCCAGCAAAATCAAAAACAAAAAGAATGTAACCAACGCATCTTCATCGTTGGCAAGCCATTTTTTTGCCTGATTGCCAATGCGGTTTACCCCATAGCACGCCAAGCCCATATAGAGCAAGGCTATCAGCAGGAATGCCGGTACGAACCAGTTGCCGAAAACTGCCGGATTTATATAGTCGAAAAGCGAAAGGCTTTTAACTGCCCCGGTGCTGCCCACGCCCATTTCCATACGCTTGAGCTGAACACTTACTGCCAGCAGCACAATACTGCCGATGTCGGTTATAACTGTGGAAATAAGCACCGCCGCACCAAAGCGGGTCTTGGCAAGTTTCAGCTCGCGAATGACCGGGAACACGATCCCCACTGAGTGAGATGCAAACAAACTGGCGTACAAAAGCTGCCCCGGTAAATCGGTCGGCACAAAGTTGAAGTAAACCAGAAATCCGGCAACTGCGGGCATGATAAAGGTAAGACAGCTCAACCAGATCGTCGGCTTGCGGACAGATTTGATAAGTTTGAAATCAGCTTCCAGCCCCGCAAGAGTCATCAGAAAGACCAGCCCCAGTGAACCCAGCGAGTTGATCATGGTCAGCGAGTGGGAACGCACCACTTCCGGATCCACCCCCAGAAAGTTCAAATGTTTGGCAAGAAAATTCAGCAGCCCCAGCCCGTTGGGCCCAATCACCATACCCATAACCAGCAGCACGATAACTGACGGAACTTTGAATTTCCGGAACCCAAGCGGAACCAGAGAGATGATTGCCCAAAATGCGATGAAGATTATCAAAAATGCTTCGGTACTCATTGTAAACAGCCTTACTTATTTTATGGTTAAAAATACATAAAGTCAATTTACATCTACTATGAAGTTTTGGCAACTGGCAAGAGCGTTTTTTTTGCAAAAAAATGCAAATAAGTCACGCTTGATTTTTTTTACTGAAAATCAAAGCTCCCACTGCGGCGGTAAATGGTGCCACCAGCACCAAACCGAAACTGCCGACCAGCGTCTTGACTGCTTCGCTTGCCACATATGGGTTATTGATAAAATCTATGGGGCTGGTGCCTTGAGCCGCAAAGGTCATCATCAAGGTAAGATAACCTCCGGAGTATGCCAAAAGCAAAGTCGTGGTCATAGTACCCACCACGCTTCTGCCTATGCGCAGACCCGACTTGAAAAGCTCTTTAGCGGATAGACCGCTGCGGCGGCGATCCACTTCTTCAATGCCGCTTGCCACATCCATAGCCAAGTCCATTACTGCTCCGGAACTGGAGAGGAAGATCGCTCCGATAAAGATTTCGGATAAATTCAAATGCGAGTAGCCGCTGTTGAACAAACTCTGGCTGTAATGCATCACCGCACCATTGATTTTGAATAGATAAGTGAAGATCCACCCGGTGATACAGCTTGCCAGCACCCCCAGAATGGAACCCGCCAGAGCCGTAAAACCTTTGCGGGTAAAACCGGCGATCAGGATAATGATAACAAACGATAAAAGCAGCACTGCCAGAAATGTCACCAACAGGGCGTTGACTCCGGCAAGGCAAAGCGGGATCACCGCTTTCCACACCACCAGACAGCTGAATACAAAGGATAACAGGGCGTTGAACCCCGTCCATCCGGCGAAGATCAGCAAAAGCAATCCAAACAAAGCAAAAAGTAGAATCGTCCACTCAATGCGGTAATGGTCTTGAGCGTTGATCGTATCACGCTCGGGGTCGGCATCGTGCATCATGGCTGCCAGCACTGTATCGCCCACTTCAAAGAGTTTATCCAGATCCATTTGCATCCGCAGTATATTCGCTGCCCTGAAAACTTTGCCTTTGTGTTTGCCGGTGAGAACTTCGATTTGCAAAGTCTGCGAGCCGTAGCAGAGAAAGCCGTTGCGGATCACTTCGCTGTTGTCCACCGAAACGACCCGGGCTTTCTCTTTAGTGCCGACCGTATCTTTTTTATCCGGCGGAGAAATGAATACCAGCAGTAATGAAAATACGATCATTACCAGACTCATCACCCAGTCGCTCCGCTTGAGTTGCAGGAGCGTTTTCAGCCGGATAAAAAAGTTTTTCATCAACGGACGACCATCTTCAGCTTTTTAGCTATATCAGTGTTGTCGATAAAGCCGTTGAACATTTCGGAATTAACTCCGCTGGCGGTGGTCAACACCGGCAAGGCGGTGTGAGCACCGGTCGTCCAGCCCACGGCACACTTGTTGTTGAAGATCCGGACAATGGTGCGGGCAAGGAGATTGCCGCCCTTGTTTTTGCCTTGGGGAAACTGTTTGGCAAAGGCTGCTTCAAGCTCTTTGATTTCAGCTTTGGTCAGAACCAGCTGTTTGGTTTTGGCGTTTTTATCTGCAACGGTGTGCAAGTTGAAGTATTTTTGCATCAAAGGCTTGACATCGTCAAACTTGAGAACTTTTTTAACTTTGGCAAGGTCGGCGATCTTGATACTTATACTGTTCAGCGAACACTTCTGATATTGCAGATTTTCAAGGTATGACTTGTAGCCGGTTCCGGCAAAACCCAGGGTAAGACCGCCGGTTTCGTGGTCGCCGGTAACAACGATCAAAGTTTCTTCGGGGTGTTTTTGGGCAAATTCGGCAGCGACTTTTACCGCATTATCAAAGTCGATGATTTCGTGCATCACTGTTGCGGCATCGTTGCTGTGGCAAACCGGGTCGATCCTGCCGCCTTCGGTCATGATGAAAAAGCCTTTTTCGTTATCCAGCAGTTGAATTGCCTGCTGAACAAATTCGGCAAGGTGCATGTCGTTTGTGGTTCGGTCAATAGCGTAGGGCAGGGCACCGGGGGCACCCACGGCAAAGACTTTGCCCTTACCGGGCTGGATGGAGGTGATGGATTTTTTATCTCTGGCGACCTGATAACCGGCTTGGGCGGCAAGGTCGTAAATATCGCCTTTGTAGAGTTTGCTTTTTTTATCGTTATTTTGGGCAGTACCGCCGCCGCCAAAGTAATCAAAGTTGGAATTCACCAGATCCAAAGCAATAGCGTAGTAGTTGCTGCGGGAAGGATTGTTGGCGTAAAAAGATGCCGGGGTGGCGTGGTTGATGGTTATAGAAGTAATGATACCAACTTTGCGCCCTGCGGCCTTGGCAACCTTGGCAGTCGAAGTGAGGTTGCGTTTACGCATGGCATCCATCCCGATACAGCCGTTGACCGTTTTTTCTCCGCAGGCAATAGCAGTACCGCTGGCGGCGGAGTCGGTAATAAATTCATTGGCAGAACGGGTGGTGGTCACTGCCTGATGGGGCATGGTGTTGATATAGAGTTTGCCGCTGCCGATGCGTTTGCTGTATTCTTCAGCCATCATCCGCTGGGGTATGCTCATACCGTCGCCGATAAAGAGAAATACATATTTTACAGGTTTGATCGCATCAGCTGCCAGCATCATTGATGCGGTCAGCAACAGTGCCGTAAAGAGGGCGGTCAACATTTTTTTCATAGTTGCGTTATCCTTATGTTGCGGTTAAAAAGTATATTGGAGTAATATACATTCTGCAACTATGATTTACAAATATTTTTTTACTCCGGAGCAGTGATTTTTTCCAGTTCGGTCAGATATTTCAACGCTTCTTCCCGGCAGTTTTTGCACATTTCAGGGGCGGGCTGGAGGGTGCCGCAGAATTTGGGGCGTTCTGGCGAATCAAAAATCCTGCAGCTCATATCTTCTGCTAAATTTATACACGGTACTCCGGCTGGTTTGCCATGGGGCATACCCGGGATGGGGCTTTTTATGGAAGGAGCTATACAGCAGGCCCCGCAATTTTTCCGGCAGGCGAACTTTCCCATATTACTTGCTCAATTCTGCAA
This sequence comes from Victivallaceae bacterium, assembly GCA_045585955.1. Classification (GTDB taxonomy): domain Bacteria; phylum Verrucomicrobiota; class Lentisphaeria; order Victivallales; family Victivallaceae; genus SIG78. Next base: position 10,566 of record JAZMZK010000094.1, on the reverse strand, counting down.
ATATGTTGAAAGTTTCCGCTAAATCGCTGAACCGCCATTTGGCAAATTTATCCAGTGCAGTCGGCTGGCTGTTGATGATCGCCAGTTTGCCGCCGCCCCGGATGGTGTACTGCGGCAGCAGTGCCGCCGGATTCACCGTTAAGCTGCTGCCCAGCACGATAGCGATATTAGCACTTTCAAAATCATTGAACGCCTGTTCCAGCAAATCGGAGTCAAGTTGTTCGCCGTAAAAAACGATTTCCGGCTTGATGATGCCCCCGCAATCGCATTTAGGACAGTTGCCGGATTGTACGATTGGTGCTATGTCATTATAACTGTAATATTTGCGGCACTTTAGGCAGTGGTGGTGTGCCGGACTGCCGTGGAGTTCGTACAAGCGTTTGCTCCCGGCGTGCTGGTGGAGTATATCTATATTTTGGGTGTAAGTGCGGTAAATAATATCCCGCTTTTCCCAGTCGGCGATCACTTTATGCACTATGTTGGGTTGATAATTTTCCAAGCCGTAGACAAAAGTTTGTGCCCACTCGTAAAAATACTCCGGGTGTTTGAGAAAGCAGGGTATGGAAAGGATCTCTTCCACTTCCATACCGTGCCACTTTTCCCGGTAAACGCCTTTGACGCCCCGGAAATCCGGTATGCCCGACAAAGTGGAGATCCCCGCTCCGGTAAAGACCAATACTTTATCGGCTTCAAGAATTGCTTCATATAAATCACTTATATCGTTATGCATAACTTATCGGGCAGCCTTTCTGCTTAAAGATCGGTGGACTTGAGGGTCTGATTGATCTTTTTGATGGTGTTTTTGTATTCTTCCATAGGCATCAGATCCGCCTTGCGGGCGGCAATGGCTTTGCCTTTTTCTCCGTCGCCGTACAAAAGCTCAATGGCGGTCAGGGCTTCCACTTGGGAATTGACTATGTAGGCTGAATACTCATCCACGATCTTGTAGTCGATGCCGTGGGCAAGACCCGCTGCCCCCGGCACATAGCCGTGAACGGCGGGGATCACCGTTGCCACATCGCCCATATCGGTACTGCCGGCGGCAAAAGTCTGATTGTCGTCAAAGGCCGCATCCGGCTGCAGATAGTGGACAATCTCGCCTACCATGTGCCCCAGCTCTACATCGTCGTACAGCGGCAGGAAGCCGTTGACCGTTTCGATGGTCACTTCGCACTCGGCAGCTTTGGCGGCATACATCACGACTTTATCAAAACGCTCGTTCAACTCCAGCATTTCGTCCAGTTTGGGCATCCGCACCATGTATTCCATAGTTACTTCGTTGGGAATGATGTTGACCGCATCGCCGCCGTGGGTGATGATGCCGTGGATACGGGCGTAGGCACTGTAACCCAGCGATTCCCGCATCAAAGCAATGGCATCCATGGCAAGGGTGGCGGCACCCAGAGCGTTGCGTCCGTTCCGGGGACCTGCGGCATGACAGCTTACGCCGTGGAAGGTCAAGCGTTTATTGATAGCTCCATTGTGGTCGCGGTGGCCGAAACTTTGAGAGAGGTGGTTCATGTAGGCTATATCCACATCGTCCAAAACCCCTTCGATCATCATTTGGGATTTGCCGGAAATCGCTTGAATTTTGCCTTCGCTCATAAGTTTTTTGCGGTAATCAAGTTCAATACCTTCTTCCGCCGGAGTGCCGATCAATGCCACTTTGCCGCAAAGATCATCTTTTACTGCCAATATGGCGATTGCTGTACCGATCAAGCCGGGGCCGCCCACATTGTGCCCGCAGGCGTGTACGGCACCGGTGGTTTTGTCGCAGTCGGGGTGGTTGGGAATCAGCAGCGAATCCATTTCGCCCATGATCGCCACAGTGGGGCCGGGTCTGCCGGTATCGATATCTGCACGGAACCCGGTCATCGCCAAATTGGTTTTGACTTCCAAACCAAGTTTACGCAGTTCGTTGACTATGTAGGCAGAAGTATTCACTTCCCGGTAGCCTGATTCCGGATGGCTCCAGATCCAGCGGCCGGTTTCGATAATGGAGTCTTTGGCGTTTTCTATCGCCGCCAATGCCGCTTTTCTTACAGTTTCAAGATCACGCATTACAAATAATCCTATTGATTGATTAAAAAAAGCACCGTCAGCATATTGCCGGCGGTGCTTTCTCTATTACGACAGCTTAAAGAGTACCGTTCTGCAAGCGGATCTCGTATTCCGGATCCACATAGCAGTCATTGGTTGCTTTAAGAGCATCCACCAGCGGGTTGAATTCCGCATCGCAGAAACCCACATGGCTGTGGCGCACCCAGCCTTCAGCATATTTGTAATGCTTGGAGAGTTTGCCGAAATGTTCGCCCTTATTGAGCAAGTCGGTAATGTAAGCATCTTTGCCCTGACTGACATCCAGCCAATGTTTCTGGCTCACATGGCAAACCAGACCTTCGACTTTCTGATCGATCACGGAGTCGATGTTTACATAGATTTCCGGCACCACCGGCCGACGCATGGCATCGGTCAGGCTGTGGGGCATGGAGTGGTAAACACGCACATCGTTGGTCACGATCGGAGTGGGGGTGGCGCACAGGAAGTTCTGCATACCCCGGCAGAAAGCTGCCGAAACCGCCAAACGACCGGTGTTAGTGTGGTCTTCCATATAGTCGTAAGGACCATGGGTCAGAATGATTTCCGGAGCAACTTCACGCACCACCGGTACGAGCTTGCTCAAGAGTTCGTGGGTGTAATAGACCTGCAAATCGTCGCAAAGGGGCTCATGGAAAATCGCCCCGATGGTCTTGGCAGAGTTTTTGGCTTCTTCCAAGCGGATCTTTACGATTTCTTCGTAGGTATATTCGGCAGTACCCAAGCTGCCGTTGGCTACATCCATATAATGGATCTCGTAACCGGCTTTTTTAAGCATCATCAGCGTTCCGGACATACCGAAGTCGATATCATCGGGATGGCAGGCGATCGCCATTGCAGTTTTAGCCATTTATCTCACACTTTCTCTGAATCAATGCATTTCCACGCCGCAGACGCCGAAACCGCCGCGGTAGAAGTTGAAGATGACCGACGGGTGATCGCTCAAAAGCGACATCGGGACCCGGCTGTCGGCGATCTTGCGGCTGATCATGTAGGTAGTCAGACGCTGACCGAAGGGATTGTCGTGGTGGCCGGGGTGCCAGATGGAAACATTTTCAGCCTTCCAGGTCTGGACAGGACCAACGGTCACAGCGCTGGTGGGCACATTCTGCACAGTACCGCCGCCGGAGGTACGGGCATTCTGGATCAGAGTGATCGGGTGCAGTTCCACCTGACGGGTGGAGAGCTTGCGGTATTCTTCCGGAGTCGGGGGCTCATCTTTGTACTGACCGGCACGCTTCACGGGGTCGTTGAACGCCCAGTGCTTGGTTTCGCCCTGACCGCCCTGCATGAGCAGACAGCGGGCCTGATCCCAGGACTTGATGTATTCGGCGGGGTCTTCGCTGGGGAAGTGCAAGTTTTCCATAGGCATACGCAGTTCGGGGCGGATGCGGTTGAAGCAAAGTTCCATATCAGCCTTGGCAAAACCCAGGGGGAAGTTCATATCGGCAGCCTTGCCGTCGACGATCCATTCGTCCATGCCCCAGAAGTGGCAGTTCTTCAGATTGATATCCAAAGCGTTGACGATTTCAGCAACGATGGGCAGCTGTTCAGTCGGGCCGATGGGGCCGCAAAGACCCACGGGGTTGGAGGGGGTGGCCTGTTTCCAGACTTTCACATATTCCAGAGCTTCAGCAGCGTAGAATTCCTGCAAAGTATCGCAGATATTGATTTTGAAGCCGGGGCGTACATAGCTCTTGAGAGTGTCGATAGTGATTTTTGCGGCTTCATCGAGGATTTCCCGATCCAGAGTCGTGTAATCCCACCAATCAGGTGAAATTTTGCTGAAAGGTTTCATCTTTTCCTGCTTTCATTTATTGTTTGATTTGTCTTTTCCGCAGTTTTTATGCTCCGGAAAAAAGTTATACACCTTATCATTATAGCTCAAAGCGTAAAAAAGTCAAAGGTTCAAGAGCATTTTTTACCGAATTTTTTAATATTTTCCAAAAAAAAGCCCTCCAAACTTGAAAAAAACGGCTTTTAGCTGTAAAATAAAGCTATATTGCAATTCAACTTTACGGAGATAATTTATGTTCAGAAAAAGCGTGTCGGCTGTTTTAGCAGCGGCTGTGGTCATCGGACTTGCCGGGTGTATTTCTTCGCCCAAAAAAATGTTGTCGGAAGATATTGAAGTGCTGGAGGTTTTTGCTTCGGAGATCAAGGTACTTAAAAATCCGAACTTGCGGGCAAGTTCGCTGGAAAAATATCAGGCGGCGAAACGCCTTGCTGAAGGCGTGGATTTTTCACTGACCCGCAGTGTGGAAACACTGGAACAGATATTTCTTCCGGCAGATGCTTTGATCGGTACCAATATTGAGTTTGGTGATGAAATCGCGTTCTATTATCCTTACAAGGATCATTATGTGCGTTTTCGTTTCTGGCGCACCAAAAATGCTGTTACCGATTCCGAGGTGCGTATAAAGTGAGAAGCCTTTTAAACGACGAATATTTTATGCTCCGGGCGTTGGCAGAAGCTCAAAATGCTTTTGCCGCCGGAGAAGTTCCGGTGGGGGCGGTGGCAGTCAAAGGTACCCAGATCATCGGCAGAGCCTACAATCAGGTGGAGAGTCTGAAAGATGCCACCGCGCATGCCGAAATACTTGCTCTGACTCAAGCTGCTGCCTATCTCAAAGACTGGCGGATGGATGAAGTTGAACTCTTTGTGACCAAAGAACCCTGTGCCATGTGTGCCGGTGCTTGCGTCAATGCCCGGGTGAAAAGGGTAGTGTACGGTTTGCCGGATCCCCGTTCCGGGGCCTGTGGTTCGGCGTTGGATATTACCGGATTTCCCGGTATGCTCTGGCAGGTGGAAGTAAAGGGCGGCGTGCTTGCTGATGAGTGTGGAGCACTGGTCAAAGAGTTTTTCCGTCAGGTGCGGGAGAAAAAACTCAATAAGCCTAACTGAAAATTGCTTTTTATGGATATAAACGATCTCTCGATAACTCTTCTGCATCTTGCAGAAGTTGATTCTACAAATACTTACGCTAAAGAGCATTATGCTGAATTGGCTGATGCCACGCTGGTTTATGCCGATATCCAGACTGCGGGCAGGGGGCGGCTTGACCGTTCGTGGTTGTCAAAAAAAGGTAATTTTTTCGGCACGCTGCTTATGAAAAAGCTCGCCAACCCTTTTCTGGGGACCATGGTTCTGTCGCTGGGGGCGCTGGATGCTATAAAAAATCTGGCTCCGGAAGTGCCGGTCTGGCTCAAATGGCCCAATGATTTGTACTTGGAAGATGCCAAACTTGCCGGGATCTTATCGGAAACAGTCCAGCAAGCTGACGGCTCCCGGATAATCGCTGCCGGTATCGGAGTGAATCTTATGCTTTCCGAAGACGATAGAGCTTCCATCGGCAAGCCCGCAGCTGCTATTGGAAATGACAAAATAAATCCGGAAAAATTCGCTTTGGAATTGGCAAAATACGCCAAAATGTATTATATTATGGGAATAGCTTGCAGTGAGAAACTTTTTGAACTGTGGCGCAAACGCAACGATCTCGTTGGTATGGAACTGGTTCTGGAACTGGGAGCAGGTAAGAGCGTTTGCGGTACTGCTACGGGAATAGCTGCCGATGGCGGCTTGATCCTGAAAAGTCAGGATGGCACGGAAAAGACTTACTACTGCGGGGATGTCAGCGTCAGCCGGGAATCGGTGCGTCAGGCATGGTTACGCAGAAAAGCTGAAAATAAATAAAAACAAACTTTTACTAAAAGTAAAAATAACAACCGCTGGTGGTGCGCTGGAACAGGTTGAATACTTGCTCCGGCGTGCCTATGCACATTTAACCCAAAGGACTTTTTATGTCAGAAAAAGTACAGCTTTTGCTCGACGGTGTCAAGCTCATGGTTATGGGTATGGTTGCCGTGTATGTCTTTCTGATTCTGATGGTCTTCCTGATGAATCTTCTCTCCAAACTGCTTGCCCCTCTCGGCAAAGCAGGTTTTCTTGAATCGGCTGCTCCGGTGAAAAAGGCTGCTCCCAAGAAGGCGGCTCCCGGTAACGATGCGGCTTTGGCTGCTGCCGCAGTTGCCGCAGTTAAGGCTCATACCAGCAAGTAATCAACAAGTTTTAACAATATAAAATTAAGGATCGCAAATGAAAAAAATCAGTTTCATGGATTGCTCCTTCCGGGATGGTTTCCAGTCCTGCGTCGGTGCCCGTGTCAAGACCGAAGACTTCCTGCCCGCACTGGCTGCTGCCAAAGAAGCCGGTATCGACAACTTTGAAATCGGCGGCGGTGCCCGTTTCCAGAGCCTCTATTTCTACTGCCAGGAAGATGCCTTTGATATGATGGACAAGTGCCGCGAAGTGGTCGGTCCCGATGTCAACTTGCAGACCTTGAGCCGCGGTGCCAACGTGGTCGGTTTGATCAGCCAGTCCACCGATATGATCGATTTGCACGCCAAGCTGTTCAAAAAGCACGGCGTTTCCACCATCCGTAACTTTGACGCTCTCAACGACGTTCGCAACCTGGCGGTTTCCGGCCGTGCTATCGCCAAATACGGCTGCAAACATCAGGTCACTGTGACCATGATGAGTCTGCCTCCCGGCTTGAACGAAAACTATGCCCACACTCCGGAATTCTACATCGACAGTCTGAAAAAGATCCTCGATGACGGTGTTCCCTTTGACAGCGTGGCTTTCAAAGATGCTTCCGGTACTGCCACTGCCCAGACTGTTTACGAAACCATCAAACAGGCCCGCGCTCTGCTGGGCAACGATGTGACCATCCAGTTCCACACCCACGATACCGCCGGCAGTGCGGTTGCCTGCAATATGGCGGCTATCGAAGCTGGTGCCAACATCATCGACCTTGCCATGGCTCCCATGTCCGGCGGTACCTGCGAAGCCGATATTCTGGTTATGTGGCACCGTCTGCGCGGTACCGAATTTGATATGGGTATCGACCCCGAAAAGATCATCAAGGCTGAAAAAGTCTTTGAAGATTGCATGAGCAAATACTTCATTCCCCCGGAATCCATGGAAGTCAGCCCGAAGATCATCTTCTCGCCCATGCCCGGCGGTGCCTTGACTGCCAATACCCAGATGATGCGCGACAACAACTGTCTGGATAAATACGACGATGCCATCGCCGCCATGCGTGAAGTGGTTGCCAAGGGTGGTTTCGGTACTTCTGTGACCCCTGTTTCTCAGTTCTACTTCCAGCAGGCATTTGCCAACGCCATGCAGGGCCCCTGGAAGAAGATCACCGAAGGCTACGGCAAGATGGTTCTGGGCTACTTCGGCAAAACCCCGGCAGCTCCTGATCCGGAAATCGTCAAGCTCGCCAGCGAACAGCTGGGTCTTGAACCCACCACCGAAGATGTCCACGCCATCAACGACCGCAACCCCAAACTGGGTGTTGCCGCTATGACCAAGCGTCTGGAAGAAGCCGGTTTGCCGGTGACCGAAGAAAACATCTTCATCGTCGGTACCTGCGACGAAAAAGGTTTGGAATTCCTCAAGGGTAACAAGCCCATGGGTATCCGCTACAAAGAAGCTGACAAACCCAAGAGCGCTGCCAAGGGCGGCGAATACACCGCCACTGTTGACGGCAAAGCCATCGCAGTCAAAGTCGATGCCAAGAGCGGTGCTTACACTGCCACTGTCAACGGCAAGACCTTCAATGTCAGCGTTGCCGATGGTATTGCCACTGCAGCAGCGGCTCCCGCAGTTGCCGGTGGTGTGCACGAAATCAAAACTCCGCTTCCGGGTACTGTGGTCAAGCAGGTCGTTGCCGTGGGCGACACCGTTGCTGAAGGCGATGTGATCCTCATTATGGAAGCTATGAAAATGGAACAGGAAATCAAGGCCGACAAAGCCGGTGTTATTGCCAGCTTGCCTGCCGAAGCCGGTGCTGTTCTTGCTGCCGACGATGTAGTTGCCACCATCACAGTTGAAGGTGCTGCTGCTCCGGCTGCCGCCGCTGATGCTCCTGCTGCTGCCGGTGCCGCCGGTGGTCACGAAATCAAGACCCCGCTCCCGGGTACTGTGGTCAAAGTCGTTGCTGCTGCCGGTGATACCGTTGCCGAAGGCGATGTGATCATTGTTATGGAAGCAATGAAAATGGAACAGGAAATCAAGGCCGACAAAGCCGGTGTGATCGCTTCTATCGCAGTCGAAGCCGGTGCTGTTCTTGCTGCCGACGATGTTGTTGCCACCATGGAATGAGGTATTTAGAAATGAAATCTATGATGAAATTTGTAACAGTTATTGCTCTCGCTGTGATGGCGATGGGTGCAATGGCTGCTGAAAAGAAGGTTGCCAAGATCAGCCCGGTCAAGGTGGAAAGCCAGATGTCCTATACCCAGGGCGATAAACTTTTTGCCGCTTTTGAACAGAAAGACGGCAGCATCCGTCTGGTTTACACCGGCGAAAAACCTGCCCGTATTTACAGCTGGACTGGTGTGAAAAATGTGCCGCTTAAAGACGGTGTTGAGCTGATGATCCTCAACATCCCCGGCCGCTCCAAAGCCAAGGTCAAGATGTATATGGGTGGTAAATTCACCGATTTTGCCCGTGACTTCAAGGCTGCCGAAGTGATCAAACCCGGTGAATACATCGGTACTTTCTGCCCGCTGCTGCTGGCTCATGACTCGGTGGCAGCCGGTACTTCCCAGCAGCGTCTGGGTAAGATGGGCGATATGTTCAAAGGTTTGTGGGCAAGCACCGGTATTTCTGACTTGCTCCGTCAGGGCAAAGGTGACTGGGTACTCGGCTGGGGTAAGGTCATTATGATCATCGTTGCCATCGTCCTGCTCTATCTGGCGGTGGTCAAAGAATTTGAACCCTTGCTGCTGCTGCCCATCGGTTTCGGTGCTTTGTTGAGCAACATTCCGCTGGCTGGTATCAGCGGCCCCAACGGCTTGCTGGGTATGGTTTACGAAGTTGGTATCAACAGCGGCGTCTTCCCGCTTTTGATCTTCATGGGCGTTGGTGCTATGACCGACTTCGGCCCCTTGCTGGCGAACCCCAAGACCGCTCTGTTGGGCGGTGCCGCCCAGTTCGGTATCTTCTTTGCTCTGCTGGGTGCTTTGGTGCTCTCCTGCCTGGGCATTGACTTTAACTTGAAAGATGCCGCCAGTATCGGTATCATTGGTGGTGCTGACGGCCCGACCTCCATCTTCCTGTGCAGCAAGCTCTCCCCCAGTCTTCTGGGTGCTGTGGCTGTTGCCGCTTACAGCTACATGGCGTTGGTGCCGATCATTCAGCCCCCGATCATGAAGCTTTTGACCACCGAAAAAGAACGCAAGATCAAGATGAAGCAGCTCCGCACTGTGCCGAAAATCGAAAAGATCTGCTTCCCGCTGCTGATCACGTTGATGTGTGCTCTGCTGCTGCCCGATGCTGCTCCGTTGATCGGTATGCTCATGTTCGGTAACTTTATGAAGGAAGTCGGTGTGGTTGAACGCCTCAACCAGACTGCCCAGAACGCTTTGATCAACATTGTGACCATCTTCCTTGGTCTTTCCGTTGGTTCCAAACTTTCTGCCGACCAGTTCCTGCAGACCCAGACTCTGGGTATCCTGGTGCTGGGTGCAGTGGCGTTCAGCGTCGGTACCGGTACCGGTGTGATCTGTGCCAAGATCATGAACCTTTTGAGCAAAGAAAAAATCAATCCGCTTATCGGTGCTGCCGGTGTATCTGCTGTGCCGATGGCTGCCCGTGTGGTCAACAAGGTCGGTCTGGAAACTGACTCCAGCAACTTCCTGTTGATGCACGCCATGGGTCCCAACGTTGCCGGTGTTATCGGTTCGGCTGTCGCCGCCGGTGTGCTGCTCAACGCTCTGGGCGGTCTTTGATAAATAATCAGAGCTTAAAACCTCCGGTGAACTCCACCGGAGGTTTTTTTGTCATACTTGTATTGCATTGCGTTGTTCGAGAACAGGCAATAACGGTAATGAACGCTGTTACTGTTACTTACCGTTATTTTCTGTTAAATACCGTTTAATTTCAAAAAGGAGATCGTTTGATGGATTGCGATAAAAAACCGTACAAACCGGGGTTTTTCTGTGCGTTGTTCTGGGTATTGACCTGGCTGGGCATGTTGGGTGGCATACTCTGTTTATTTATAACACTGGAACACGCTTCCAGAATAATGTATTGGTGCTGGGGAGTTGCCGGAGTTTCGGCAGTGATCTCATACCTGATCCGCTGCTGCGAAAAATCAAGTTATGACGGCAAATGGTCGTGGCATTGGTTTGATTGAATTGGAATAAATCGGGAGTTTACTGCCGGTAGATGCTCCCCTGCAAGCGGTATACTGGATTTTGCTCCGTCCAATGCCCCAGCCCCCGATGCTGATGCATGATCCCCCCGTTAATGCTTTTACGAGAAGCGCGGGCTGACGCCGCACTCCTCCTTTGTGCAAGGCTGCGGAGGACAAGTCAGCCGCCCACGCACACTATCGCCCCGGCAGGCGGCAATGCACCCAAACCCTCCCAAACCCTCCCAAACCCTCCCAAACC
>JAZMZK010000093.1:0-17702 GCA_045585955.1 Victivallaceae bacterium | reverse complement strand
AGGAAAGGTTCTTTCCCTCTTCCCCAAACCCCATCACCCTTTTCCAAACCTTTTCTTGGCACTTTTCCTTTTGTCAACAAAAAGAAAAGTGCCTTTAAAGTTTATAAAAAACATGATAACAGCAGCTACTGACTTTGTTATCAATCAATACAGGCAACAGTGATGTGCGGCACACTTTTTATCGGCAGCAAAATTATATCTGCCGCACAACCACGGAGGAGATTGCATTCCCCTCCGTGACCACCCTGCTCACTGGGCTGCTATATCCAGCGTAGTTCTTCACTACTTTTAATTAACGGCGGGGGCTGACGCCCCCTTAGAGCGATTTTGAGCAAAGCTCAAAATCGTCCTCAAACGCCGGAAGGCTTCGCTCGACTCCGTTCGACCTCGCAGCTTGCTGCCTCGGGTTTGCAGGAATTTATCCTGCAAACTGCTCTCACATCCGCTCGCGGGGCTGACCGCCCTTGTTGCTGTTGGCAAACAACATCAATAGTTACGCAGCAGCCCGCTATACTCCATCAAAGCAGACCGGCGTTTTCTGCCAAGCCCATACGGATATTCATGCACTGGATCGCCTGACCGGATGCACCTTTGGTCAGGTTGTCAATGCAGCTGGTCACGATGAGCTTGTTGGTTCTCGGATCGATGTTGTAACCGATCTGGCAGCAGTTGCTCATGGTCACATATTTGACATCAGCCGGTTTTTTCGGCGGCAGCACCATGACAAATTCTTCGTTGCCATAAGCTTCGTCGTAAACCTTTTTGACATCATCCAGAGTCACACCCGGCATCAAATCGTAAATGATCGTGGAGTTGATACCCCGGTTGAAAGGTGCCAAATGGGGAATGAAGTTGAGCTTGAGTTCATCAACTCCGGCGGCAACCGCAAATTCCTGTTCGATTTCGGGAGTGTGCCGGTGACCGACCACGCCGTAAGCCTTGAAACTTTCGTTACATTCCGGGAAGATGTATGCTTCGGCAACCTTGCGGCCAGCACCGCTCACCCCGGAGGCACTGCAAATAATGATGCCTTCGGTGCTCACAAGTTTAGCCGCCAGAAGCGGAGCCGACGGCAGAATACTGCTGGTGGGGTAGCAGCCGGCACAAGCGATCAGATTGGCAGTTTTGAGCTGTTCACGATAACGCTCGGGCTGACCGTAAACCGCCTGTTTGAGCAGTTCCGGCGACGGGTGCGGTGCACCGTAATACTCTTCGTATTTGGCGGTGCTGCGTAAACGGAAGTCCGCAGAAATATCAATAACGATCAAACCGGCTTCCAACAGCGGGATCGCATATTCAGTAGCAAGACCATGGGGCAGAGCCAGAAATGCCACATCGGCAAGTTTGGTCAGCTCCGAAACATCCGGATTGCAGAACTTGAGATCGCTCTTGGCAAATCTCGGATAAACTTCGCCAATGGATTTACCGGCATTGGCACGGCTGGTTATGGCGGTCAATTCCACGTTGGGGTGCTTGAGCAGCAAACGCACCAGCTCTTCCCCGGAATAACCGGAAGCTCCAACAACTGCAACTTTGATTTTTTCAGCCATTTTAACAAAAAACCTTCTTTTAGGGATAAAAATCCCGATAAAAAACAAAAAAAGGGGACCGATTTGAGTCGGACCCCTTTGACAGGATTTTCCAGTCGAAAAATACTTTTAGCGTTTCGAGAACTGGAAGCGCTTACGGGCGCCCGGCTGACCGGGTTTCTTGCGTTCCTTGACGCGAGAATCACGGGTCATCATGCCGTTGGATTTGAGCACTGCACGATAGCTTTCGTCAAAAGCGACCAAAGCACGGGCAATACCATGACGGAGGGCACCGGCCTGACCGGACATGCCGCCGCCATCAAGACGCACGTTGAGGTCGAACTTGTCGACAGTACCACTCACCTGGAAAGGCTGGGCGATAAAACCGCGGAGAGCCTCGGTGGTGAAATATTCTTCCCAATTCTTGCCATTGACCGTTACCTTACCGGTACCGGCGACCATTCTAACACGGGCGACCGCGCACTTCCGACGTCCGGTAGCCAGAATTTCGTTGCTGTTAGCCATGATTTCTGTTCCTTACTTGACGGTTACTTTACGCGGGTTCTGGGCGGCGTGCGGATGCTCGCTGCCGGCATAGACCTTGAGCTTGGCAAACTGCTGACGGCCCAAACGACCGTGCGGCAACATGCCCCAAACTGCCGATTTGATCAAACGGGCAGGATCCTTTTCGCGGATCTCTTTGGCAGTGTACTCTTTACGACCACTGCGATAGCCGGTGTAATCGACATAGACTTTCTTTTCAGACTTGCTGCCGGTGAAGACAGCCTTTTCGGCATTGATCACGATGACGAATGCACCGGTGTCAATGTGCGGAGTGAAGGTCGGTTTGTCCTTGCCGCGAAGAGCGTTGGCGATCATAACTGCCAAACGGCCCACCGGTGCTTCAGAAGCGTCGAACAAAAGATATTCACGCTGGACTTCTCCGACTTTTGCCAGATAAGTTTTCATTCTTGTTCTTCTTTTGGTTAATGAATACTGGTTTAATTGCTTATTACCTGATCTTTTAACTGGTTGCATCATGCCGATCGGGTTTGGCCAAATACTCCCCGTAAAATTCAAGTCTTGTTAATTTATCACACATTTACGATTTTACAAGTCGTAAAAGCTTCTTTTACATAAATTTTTTCAATAATTCTTCATAAGCAAGAGGCGACAGCATCTTGGGCGGTATATCCAGAATGGTTTTTGCTCCACTTTCTCCGGCTTTATTCATCCGCACTGCCGCTCTGGCGTGAGCAACCAGCACATTGGCAGTAGCTTCCGGATTGGATGCCCAGGTGCAGCGGTATTCCACGGTTGCGGAATTGCCGTTGCCGGTGGTGGAAGCTGCTACCACGCAGCCATCGTGGGGGAATCCGGTGTATTTGCTGTTCAATTCTTCCTGACTTACAAAGTTTACCGTGGTTTTGTAAGGGGCAAAATATCCGGGCATAGCCTTGATTTCTGCTTCAATGGCAGCTGCGTCAGCACCGGGTTCCAAAACCACAAAACACTCCCGGGTGTGCATATCGCCCGCTTCAAAAGCAGGATTTTCACCCTTGCGGACTTTTTCGATAGCTTCGGGTATTGCATGAGTGAACTGCCGTGCATCGGCTACGCCTTTGATCGTCCGCAAAGCGTCACTGTGGCCCATACTCAAACCGCCCGCCGGAGAGCAGCCGTAAAATCCGTAGCTGCGGGCACCGGGCAGAAAAGCGTTGGCAAGGGTGCGTTCCAGCGAAAAGATCCCCGGATCCCATCCGGTGGAGATCACTGCCACATGATTTGCCGCTTTTGCCGCAGTATCCATTGCCGCATGATATTGGGGTATGCAGCTGTGATTATCGAAGCTGTCGACTGTATTAAGGTATTTGACCATCTCCGGCCCCTGCTCGGGCAAATCGTTTTTGCTGCCGCCGCAAAGGATCGCCACATCGGGCTTGAGGGCGAGAAACTCTTCCGGCTTGTTTATATCCACTACCGGAATATCTTTAACACTCTTCTTTACCCGTTCCACCGAACGGCTGGCGATCCCCACAACTTCCATATCAAGTTGATTGCCGAGCGAAAGCAACACGCCACGGCCAACATTGCCGTAACCTACGACCAAAACTCTGATCTTTTCCATAAAAAACTCCTGTTGGGATAGTTATATACAATTAGTTTAATATAACTATCCAATGTTCCAAATTCAAGCTCTCAATGCAGATTTTTTACTGATTTTTCAGGTACTTTTCCAGAAATCTGTATCCGGCATGGAGTACATCCTGCGGCGGGCGGTGCCCGGTGGCGTGGTTGATTATCACCAAATCTTCCGAATCAGCCGGATAGACTTGTGAACGCTGCATGGTATCAAAACTTGCCATATTGTCGTAGTGCCCCGCCAACAGCATAAAGGGTTTACCTTTGCCCATAGCCAAGAGCTGACTGTGTTCCAGACCGGCATTTTCCAGCTTTTTGACTTTATCGCCCCAATACCAGACATCCTGCCAGTTGGTTTGATCCCAGTTGATGCCGAAATCGCTTGCCAGTATGACTTTGACTCTTTCATCCATACAACCGGTGTAAAACGCCATCTTGCCCCCCAGCGAGTGACCGGCTATACCGATTTTATCAGTATCCACCCGGGGATCATTTTCCAACACATCCAGCAAAAGCTGCGTATCGGCAAGGAGCTTGCCGCAGCCGCACCATTGGGGATGATCTTTTACCAGAGCCGAACCGGCACGCTGCCAGCGTTCAAAATCCAACCGGTCGGATTTATCCTCCGGACAATAGGTCAGGTGATACGCTTCAGCAGTAATGGTTATAAAACCCCGTTCCGCCAAGTCTTTAGCCATAGCTATTTCGGAAAAGCGGGGCAGAGTTTCCAAAGTTTCCAGCTCAAAGCCGACCATAGCTTCCGGGAAATAAAATGGTATGACCACCGCCGGGAGCTTATCTGTAAACACCTTGGGCATGGTTATCAGCACCCGCTGAACAGTGCCGGGACCGTTATTCTGCAAATAGAGTTCAGCTTTGAAAGAATCGTATTCATAGTTTTTTACATGCTTGAACCCCGGAGCATATTTATAATCTGGCGGCACTTCCAGCAGCTGCCGCCAGATATCCTGTTTGGTTTCAGTCATCAATTTTTCAAACTCCATATCCATAAATCAACTCTCCAAATTTATTTCCAGAAAACCTGCGAATATCCCCGGTTCTACTGTTATGGATAATATATTTCTACGCACAGTAAAAAGCAAATCCTTTTTGCCGGAAAACTCCGGAGATACTGCCGTTGCTTTAGTGACTGCAAGGAGTTTTTTATCGAGTTTACAAGATATTTCAAGAGTTTTGCCATTACCTGCGGCCCCCGGAGAAAAGTTGGCAAATATGTCACCGTGGCTGATTTTTGCCGGTGGTTCAGCTAAAGTATTGCTTATATTAACTAAATTTATCCGCAGATTTCCGGAATTTTTATTGTATGCCAAACTTGCAAGATAATCGGCACTGTTTACTTTTACTTTGTACAAATCATCTGCCAAAATTTCAAGTATCGCCCCCGGAACAGCCTTGATGTATCCGGCAGCATACGCCGGAGCTTCTGCTGTGACCGCCTGCCCATCTACCCAGCGGGAAATAACAAAGGCGTAGTGGGCAGCCTCCACGCCCCGGGTATGGACTCCACCCGCCAGCCAAATCAAATTTCCCTGCATGGAACTTACGCCCAAAACCTTGCCGTCAATGGTTTCGGCAATGGGTTCTGCGGCACCGGTTATGCCGCTTAAAAAGTAACTTTCTTCCACTGCCGGGAGTTTGATTTGCCTATCTTTCAAGCTCAAAACACCTTCCGCAGTGGATTCTATACCATTGAGTTCAGCAGTAAAACCAAATACCGCTTCAGGATGCTCGCGTAATTCACCGTTGCTGTTGTAAATACCGAATGGGCCGGAAATAAGCAGTTTGCCGCCATTTGCACAATATTCTTTGAAAAGAGCCAACTGTTTATCGCTCAGCATGGTTGCTCCGGCAACAACGATCAAACTGTATTGGCTGAAGCGTTCCAGCTCTTCATCTTCAAAAATTATATCAAATGGGATATTCCGGAAAACTCCGCTTTGAGTCCACACCGCAAATGGTCTGCCGGAACCTTCCACGGCATCGGCAGCAAAATCCAGCGAACTGCGGGGCTGCATAAAGGCGATTTTTGCCGGCAAAACAGCGTCGACAGTCCAGCGGGGGGCCCCCTGCTCAAACTCATAAAATTTCTGCTCCACAGCATTTAAATCGCTGCCTTCCGGCGTTGCCATCAAAAGATGACCCCAGCTCCTGGAAAGAGCCCAACAAAAGTAGTAATCATCGTATCTTGCCGGGTAAAACATACTCATTGGCTCAATACAGTATTTCGCCGCCATAGCCCGGCGGTGCATGGCGTCAGCCGTCCAGCTGGGCCACGAAGCACGCATTACGCTGGAAAACATATTCTCCTGAAAAACATGGCTCCACAAAAAACCTGCTTTTTCAAAAGGATACCCGGTCAGATTGCGGGCAAATGTACTGGTTGAATAGTTGGGGCGAAGCATGTTATAGCCCAAACTTTTGGCATGACTGCTGACTGCCTGCTGAAAATCAGCAGTGGATTCCTGCCGGAACCGGAGCCACGCAACAAATACAGGATTCTGATAATCTCCGTAAAACTTGCCCCAGTCTGCCGGAGATGGCAATTCAAAACCATATTTGGCAAGGAATTTTTTCCGGCAATGTTTACAGGTGCAAGCATTGCCCGAACCGAAGTATTGCACATCATCGGTCATAATGCCATCCACCCCGGTTTGGTACACTGCAGCAAGATATTCAAAGTAGCGTTTGCGGTAATCCGGGTTGTTGAAACACAATCCGTATCCGTGGTAAGAAGTGCGGGCATATTCGCCGGTACGCCCATCGATCTGGCGGCAGCTGGAGAGATAAATTCCGGGAGCGATCTCCGGATCACCCGCAGCAACATGCTCCCGCAAACCGGGAAAACTCTCAAGGGTACTATTACGCACTTTCAGGATATTTTCTGCATAATCCCACTCACTCTTATCCCGGGGATCAAAAGTCAAATGACTGCTGTGATGCTCCACCACCCGGATATCGAATTTGTGACACGCCTTTACCAGCATGGCAATGCGGCTGTTTATCATATCCCACCACGGATAGTAACTCCAGCGGAAATGCGTACAGCTGAAAGTCATAACAATATTGATTCCGGCAGCGGCAAACTCCCGGGCTTTATTTTCAAAGTCGCAATCGTTCCACTGAAAAAGCTCCGGATCGTTGTACCAGAAAACCCCGAACTTGTCTTGTTTTATCATATTATTTTTCATTGCGTTGATATAAAGAAAAAGGCGGCAAACCACCGCCCCTGTCTATGTAAAAAACATTATTCAAGAGAAAAATCGTCGAATACTATCTTGCCTTCTCTGCCGCCGGCAGAGGCTTGCAAAAGTACATGCAGCCAGCATGCCCCGGGAATTGCCGGAACTTTGACTTCCAATTTTTCCCAATCCCCGGCATGTTTACCGGTTGCCCTGGCTGTAAAGTAATCGCTGATGGGTTTATTATTTTTATCCAGAACGATTATCTTCATAAGTACATTGGCGTTTTTAGCAGCATCTTTACTGCGGCACCATATTGCAGCGGTCATTGCTTTAGTGGTACGCACCGGAATAAACTTGCCGTACAAAAAGTTGCTGCCGCCCTCGCCTTTGACTCCGGCAAAATCGCCGCCGATGGGCCATGCTCCCAGTGCCGGAGCTGCCGTGCGGTGCATACCAAAATCATTGGTGGGGATCGCCAGCTGAGGTGTACCCACAGCCGAAAGCCGGTTGCCCAAAGTACGGAACCAGGGAAATGTAAAATCATCACGCCACGGGAAACGCGGCTTGGCGGGCAAGCCGATAAGTATAAAGTTGCGTTTCAGAATATGGCCAGTGAATTTGCCGTCTTTGAGCTGATAGGGCTTATTGCGGTATTCATCATAAATCACTCCGTCGCTAATGCCGAATTTGCTGACATCGACCGTGGTGGTGATATCATTATGCGTAGCGTTGGCAACAACTGCCAGTTTATAGCCATCCGGACAATCATACCAGGTAGCTTCAGCAGCAGGATTGCTTAATTTGATCTCTTTTTGAGTATCAAAACGATGAACCTTTACGGATTTATCGTGCATTCCGTAATGCTTGTAGGTATCCCAGATACGGAAGTTGAAACCGGTCCACTCGGTCGGCTTATTCCACTCCACATCGTAGAGCATAAGCATAGCAAGCATCATTTCGGTCGTTTCCGATGTGCGGACGTGCTCACGACCGGCGGAACCGACCGAGTGTGTGTAGAACAACACGCCACTACCCAGCACATCGCGGTTCATTTCTGTATCGTAATAAGGACGCAGTTTATTTACAAATGCGTACTTATCCGCCCGCAATATGCCGCTGCACTGTTCACCGGGCAGCCACCAGTCAGTTAAACCGTTGACAAAAGGTATAAACTGGTCTTGAGCGTGGCTCATAATCTCCACATTATATTTGCGTGCCACATCCAACAATCTTATGTACTGATCCCGGAAACCGGAAACCTGGGTGGGAGTGATTTTTCTGCCGAACTTGTCAGTGTAAGCACAACCGTGGATTTCGTTGCTGCAGAAGAAGCATGGAGACCCCAAATCATAATAGAGCATTGCCACACGGTCGCCGTATTTACTGCTCAAAAGTTTATCAGCCTGACTTACCTGCCACTCGTTGAACAGAGTATTCAAACGCGGACACGGATTGCTGTTGGCTACTTTGTAGGTCTTGAGGTAATGTTCGTAGAGTTTGTTTTGTTCATCAACTTTCCGGCATGCCATACCATAAATAAAACATCCTGGAGCATCCCAATCTTTTTCCAGATATTTAGCCATAGGATTGGTCAAAACCTGACCGTGCCCCATGCCGTAAGGGCCGAAGCTCTTTTCGGCAAAAACTTTTATGTAGCTTTCCGCCAAAACCGGATCGACCTCCCAACCGGCATTGTGACGGTTGCCGAACCAGTTATGGATGGCATGTTTACCGTAAACTGCACGCTTCTGTTCCGGAGCTTTTCTGGTGGGAGTTGCCGCAAACCATGAGTTGTAGCGTGCACCTTCAGGAATAACGCATTTTCGGGCAATCAGATTAACGGTTGCTTTACCACTTTTCAAATCCATGACAAAAGCGTCATCATTGCCGGAGTGCAGCCAGTTGCCATCATCTTCGGGCATCCAGCAGAAGCCTGCTTTACCGGAAACACTCCACAAAAGACAGGGTGTACGGAAGATATTACCCTTGGGGTATTTGAATTTGTATACCCCGTCGGCTCTTGCCGGCTGATAGTTGGGAGTCATAAGGTATTTTCGCAAATCTTTTCCGACTTGCCACTCCAGAGTCATGTTGCTGACCTGTGGTTTGCCGCTTACGGTAAAATCGGTTTTCATAACCCCGTCAAAGTCCAGCCGGGTAAAGTATTTGATAACAGAATCATCTTTACCTTTACCACTGCCGGTAAACTCAACAAAACTCTTGCCGGTCTTGACATTTCCAGCTTGCCAGACTACCGCCTTGCCATCCATATAAAGTTCGGGGCCTTTATCCAGAATATTTATATTTTTATCGGTAACGATCCTGACCGGGAATGGGCCGTTACCGAAATAGTATTTGCGGTTCCACACCTTGTAGGAACGCTCGGCAGCGTTGTAAACTGGTTTTGTCCACGGAGAATGTACCACATCTTTGCGGGGGTATTTACCAATAAAGGTAAAATCTGGAGTGGAAACCGGAATGGATTCGGTGATCTTTCCGGCGGTGACTTCAAAGGTATAATTCTGGGGTTTGGCGGGTACTTCTGTATAGACACTGCCCAAGCCGTCATTCAGCTTGACGGTGCCTTTTTTAAGCACTTTATTGCCCTGCTTGAGCTTGAAAGATGCTGTTGTAAGGGCTTCACTCATCGCCCGGGTATCCACATTGCACCGCAAAAGCGGCACTTTGTTTGCCCCCCTCTCCTTGCCGTCAAAACTCAATACCAGCAATTTTATATCTCTGGCACCGTTTTTCAGCAGAGCTTGATACTTTGCCCGCACCGCCGCTTCCGGCAATGCCTGATCGTAAACAGTTATGTCGTCCAGTGCCACAGCATAGGGGCGGATCTGCCCGGGGATGCGTGTCCACACCCGGCAGCTGAATGCCATATAAGAACTTTTATTTACCTCAAAGTCACTTATTTCCGGAGGGATCACCAACAATGTGGGCCGGTTCAATGGTTCGCCGTTCAGAAAAAACTGCTGCCGGTTTTCTTTATCAAAGCTCCAGGTTATCTGGTTCCAGACACCTTTGCCGATTTTGGTACCCGGCACTTTGGCAGAAACGGGTATACCAAGACTTTTGCCCTGCTTATCGAAGAAACGGCTGGCAAGATAGAGCTGACCGCCGAAAAAATACCCAAAGCCGTTGTAAACACCGTTTTTCAGCGGTATTTCCACATTATATATACCAATATTCTTTTTGAGATTGACATCTGCCGGATCAAACTCATCGCACCGGAACCAGAAAGATAATGTCCCGTTTTTTATATCCAGATTGTTTTTGAGCAAATAAGCAAGTTCTTCATCAGCAGCCGGGATATATGCCGGATTGTCGTCAAAGCCCATTGCACCACGCAGATCCAGCGAAATTCCGGAGTGGGAGAGAGCTTTTTTGTACCCTTTGGCCTTATCAGAATTGATATGGCGTTTATCGAAAGTCGCAGAAAATCGTACTCCCGGTTCAGCAAGTTTTTCATCCAGCGTGCGGCTTTTGTACTCAACTTTTGCCGCAGCAAGGGAGTGTGCATTTATAAGAGCAGCGGCAAAAAAAACGGTCAACAGTAAATTTTTCATCGGTCAAATCCTATTGTGCTACAACTTCGGCCTTGAAGTCCTTGAATTCGGCTTTGCCCTCCAAGGCGATGGTTTCGTAGGAGATCATCAATATCTTGCCGTTTTTCCAGTTAGGAGTTTTTTCCGGATCGGGCATGGTAAAGAGATATTCCAAAGTTTTCCATTCGCCATCAAATTCGTTGGCAGCTGTGTAATACATATATGGACGGCTTGCCAGATACTTGTTATTTTCGCCCAAAGTCTGCACCAGATAACCAACTTTGGAACGGGGATCCATCATATCGGTTGTTCTGACTTTCATGGTGATTCGGAGTTTCTGCCCGACTTTCAGCATGGGGTGGTACTGCCGCATCCACGCCCGGGCCCCCATAGCATTGCCGGGACCGAAAGTCATACTGGAAACATTGTTTTTTACCGCAAACTTCACATTTTTAGCAGCTGGCAGTTTACCGGGAGCAAGCTCGGAAAGCGTCAGCGGTGCATCAGTTATCTCGGCTTTGAAATCCTTGAACTCGGCTTTGCCCTTCAAGGCGTAAGTATCAAAAGTGATCATCAGCATCTTGCCGTCCTTCCACCGGACAGCCCGGGCGGGATCAGGCATCTTGAAGATAAACTCCATAGTCCCCCATTTATCCTTGAAGTCATTGGCAGGATATGTTTCCATAAAAATCTGGCTGCGTAAATATTTTCTGCCCTCGCCCAGAGCCTGCACCATAAATCCCACCTTATCGTCATCACTCATACCGGTAGTTTTTACCTGTATGGAAATCTTGAGAGCTTTGCCCACCGGAATAAAATCATGGTGACGCCGCATCCATGCCCGGGAGCCTTTAAGGTTGCCTTCGCCGAACTCCATACTCAACACGCCTTCTTTGCTCATGCCAAATTTTACATTTTTTGCCGAAGGCAGTTTTCCGGGAGCATAATCACGCAAAGTTTTTGCCGAAAGAGTTGTTGCCACAGCCGCACTCAAAAGTGCAGCACAAATAAATTTATTCATGATTTGTATACCTTGTGTGTTAAATTAAAGTTTTGTTTCATCAAAAAATTTCACACCATCATAGGGCTGACTGCTGGAACCATGAGTTCTGGTCGTATTGTCAACCACATGAACTTTTACATGTCCGCCCAAATAAAGTACATTTACAGATTTATTGTGTGCAGTTGGATAGTTGGCTGTAAGCCCGGAAATATTTTTACATATTGTATCGCAAAATTGCGGAGCCACATCTATCATGATCATCGCCCCCGGATCATCTGCCCCCACCCGGCAGCGTGACAAAGTTTTTGCTACCCCCATTGTGGGATAATACTTACTGCCAACTCCATTGACCCAGCAATAAGAAAAGTTGGTCTGCCCCTGAGTCCCCCGCGACTTGAAATAAACTGAATCACTGGGGCATTTATAATAGCGTTCAAAAATCGCACGCATTTTTGCATCGTTACCGGTGCTGTATCCAAAGTATTCATTGCCAAGATAACCAAGGCTGTAATATTTCCAGAAACAACCATTTGATCCGTCATTGTAGACATGATAAAGCATAGGTATATCAGTTACCCCACCGTATGTTGTTGTATAAGCGACCTGATAATCGTCGTTATCGCCGGCATAAGTAAAAGTGGATATCCCAAGCTGTTTAAGGTTATTGATACATTTGCTGGCACGGGCACTTTCCCGGGCTGCAGAAAGTGCCGGCAGGAGCATTGCTGCAAGAATTGCAATGATTGCGATCACCACCAGAAGTTCAATCAGCGTGAAGCAACGCAATTTCCGGGGAGAACATTCCATAGACAGTGATTGCACTTTTTGACTTTTCATAATCATATCCTCCAGAATTTGAATATTTTTGCAATGTTTAAAACATAATCACCAACCAGAGAATAAATATAGCAAATTTTTTCCGCTATTTCAAGCCCTTCGGCAAAATATATTCAATAATCATTAAAAACTGTAACCAAAACTGTAACCCAAATAAATAATAAATAAAACCGGATGTCTGATTTTGTTCAGCAGGCAAGTCAAATCATTTTCAAGGCTGAATCCCGAATCACCAGTTCTGTCTTGATGCGGATAATTTCTTCCGGCACAGTATTGTCAGCACCGATTTTACTCAACAGGCAATCCAGTCCCTTGTGGATCACCTCGTACCGGTTGGTGTGCAAAGTAGTCAAAAACGGTCTATCAAAAATCTGAAAACCATGGCTTTCAATATCCCCTGTACCGCTGACATGAAATTCACCGGGGCGATAGTTCCGGTCAAGAAAAGCCTCTATAAAGCCGTATGCAAACATATCTGAAGCACAAACATGAAGAATGTCGCTGCTCACCGGCAGATTCAGAGCATATTTATATGCCTTAAGCTGGTTTTCGGGGGCTTCGTGCATTTCCAAGGTAAATTCATCATCGCTCCAATCACTCAAATATAAAGCATCGGTCATGACCCCGGCAAAAAATTTTCTTGAACAATGCAGAACACATTTCCGGATCCCGGCTTTTCTTGCCCGGGTAAAAAGTTCAGTATAGCCGGTCATAAAATCCGGAACCACCTGATTGCCGCTCTCCGTAGAAGGTTCATTGTTCCACAACCATACTTTAGGACCGGAAAAATTATTGACCAACTGCCGGGAGTGTATATCGCTGAACGCCCGGGAAGTGATCAACCCATCGAAGCTGCTGAAAAGCCGGGGACTGAAATTTGCCTGTTTCAGGTCGTAAAAATTAAAAATTTTGTAATCACACTGCCGTTTATTCAATTCATCAAGCAAAATCTGCACCTGAAAAGGCAGATCCGAATACATCCCAAGCTTTACCTCAGAAAAATCCGTACAAATCATACATGCCAGCCGGGGGCGACAGGAATTTTTCCTGACAACAGCTCTGGCTCCCTGTTTGCAAGTCACCAGATTTTCTTTGGCAAGCATCCGGACTGCCCGGCTGACAGTCTGATGAGATACCCCGAATTCTGCTGCCAGAGAGCGTACACTTTGCAATGAACCATCAACCTCTGAGTAACGGGCAAGATCACTGCTTAACTTATCGGCAATTTTTCTGGCAGCATTATCGCGGTGAAGCATTTTTTACTCCATTTTTCATTAGAATCACAGTGAGCCATTCAACACAGCATCCACGGCGTCAAACTCCCGGAATGGGTATTCACTGCCCCGGCATAACCTTGATATAACACTTTTATTTTCAGCAAAAAGTTTTTCCGCAAGATACTCGCCATCAGAAAGACGGCTGTATTCCAACATAAAATTTTCCGGCAACGCTTTGCACAAATTCACCAGATCGGATGCACCTTGCAAAACATATCGGATTTTCGGAGCTGTTTTGCTGAAGAGTTTGATTTCTTCATTGCTGACAGGGCGGGTAACTAACCGCTCATCCCGGAAGCGGTCATCGCTCAACGCACAATTTATCCAGACTTTGATTTGGCGTTTTCCGCATTCCTGCCAGAACCACTCAAAAGCGTTATCGCTAATGCTCCAGCAATGCAAATAGGGCGAAACCCATACCCCGGCAAAGTTTGACATATTATCCAACTGCCGGAGGGTCTGCATTTTATCCAGCAAATCCACCGCTGCCAGTGGTTTGATTATTCCATAAGCGGCAGTTTCCTGCTGCCAGCGGAGATTTTCTGCATAAAAATCCCGGCTTTTGATTGCTGATAAGCTGGCAGCATAGAGTCTATCTACATTATGTTTTTGAGCTTGTTCCACCAAATCCGCAACACTTACTGCGTGATCCCAGAAAGGGGATTTTCCGGCAAAGCAAAAGTTATCCTCATGGCAGTTGGGCAGATTCCAGTGCGGCAGATTTTTTTCCGGCTCAACTGTTATTTCCGGCAAATTGAAGAGTTTGCGGCAATTTTCGTACAATATATTATTAAGCTCAAAATCCGTAAGTCCGGCAGAAAAAACTTTGCTCAACTGGCTGCCGAAAGAGCGGCCCGGAGCATCAGAGCCATAGAGTATACGCTCCGAACCGAAAACATCCACCAACCGCCGCACCATTGTCCGCTCGGGGTAGCCGCCAGATACATCAAAAAAGATATTTTCCGGCACCCGGTGTGCCTTGGCAATAAGTTTCCGCCAGTTGCCGTTGCTGTGGGCTGCAATCAGTTGGCTGGATGGAACTCTTTCGGCAAAGTAAATAATTTCATCAATGCCCACGCTGCCGCCGGATATTCCATCGGTTCGTTCAAAACAATGGATCAATACCGGCAAATTCCGTGCGGCAGCAGCTTCAATGACCTTTACACTATTGGCGAGATCGCTCTTATCGTTTTCGTTTCGCAGCGACACCCACAACTTTAACCCGCAGGCACTTTTTTCGTGCAACGCCAACTCTTCCTGCCAATTATCCAACTGGGGATTTATGTAGACCAAATAAAACAGTTCACTTGGGAACTTTCCGCACATTTCTTTCAGCCGGGCGTTGGCTTGGCGAACTTTTTCTTTATCCGGGTAAGCCAGCCAGCCGTCGCCCAAATCCGAAGCGATCATACCGCCAATACCGTGGGAACGCATGTGCTGGAGCAAATATTCCAATGCTTCAGCGTAATTTTCCACCGCTTGCGGGTGAACATGGCAGTCGATGATCTTCATAAAACACTCTTCAAGAAAGTTTGACTTTTGCCGAAAGCACATCACATTCGCAAGGATAAAGTGCTTCGGCGTTGCCGGTCATCTCCCGGGTCACGCCGCAGACAAAGCTGCCCTTTACGCCTTCGATTTCCAGATTGCCGTCGGAGTCAAGGGTGATAACTGCACTCAAAGGTTCGGCAAAAATCACCTGATTGCCCACACATTCGTACTTTTCGTACCACTCCCGGGGGAAGAAGTGATGAGGCTTGCTCACCCAGTCGAAAGTGGCGGAGTTCAAATCAAAATATGCCACATTATCCACCACGCTCAAGTGGTTGCGGTGGTTGTGGCCGTTTACACAGAGCATCACTCTGCCGGGGGTGTTTTGCGATTCCCGGATGATCGCCAGTACATCTTCCCGGTTGGGTATCTGCGTGGGGTAATCCAGCGAAGCGTGGCTCATAACAATACAGGGATTGGGGGAATTTCTCACCGTTTCCCGGAACCACTCAAGTTGTTCAGGGGCAATGTATTCCCTGCCTTTACCATGGTCGAAGTAGTTCCGCTGGGAGTAATGAAAATAGATCCCCGGACAGTCGGAAAATGTATTGTTATCCAGCATAATAAAGCGGAAGCCATTGAAGTCAAAGTAGTAGTAAGCGTTTTCCATACCGTATGCAGCTACCACTTCAGCTAAAGTATCGTGATCAAACTCGTGATTGCCCAGTACATGATAGTTGGGTATCCCGGTATTATTGTACTGTTGGATCAACTCCCCGGAGTTGGTGGGGAAGTGGCTGAAATCCCCCAGCGAAACGATCAAATCAGACTTGCTTTCGATCGCCCGCTTCTGGATAGCCGCCAGACGCTCGTCGGCTTCGCTCTTGAACCAGGTGGGGGCATAATGCAAATCGGCAAATGCCGTAAAACGGACTTTACTCATAAAATATAACCTTTCAACTAAAAAACAAGATAGCTTATCTATTGATAATATAACATAACACGGATGGTTTTTCAAATTGAAAAATCCCAAATAAACAGTCAAATTTTTTGTAAAATCAAAATGGTGGATTATATTGCCGGAAACTGATTTTTCAATCAAGGAGTATATTTTTTATGAATACATTCAACTGCGTAATCCCAGCCCCCGCAAAAGTGGAGTTTTCCAATACAGACAAATTAGCGTTGGAGAAAGTCAGATCGTTTTATGTTGATAATGCTTTTGCCGACTGCAAAAACGATATTGCAGAGCTGTTTGAATATTTTTCTTATGATATAAAGGAAAGTGATTCAGCAGATAATGCCGCTGTTACTCTCACTCAAGCCGCCCTGCCCCCGGAGGCTTTTGCTATTGAAGTTACCGCTGAAAAAATCAATATCAAATCATCCGGTAAAGCCGGAGCATTTTACGCTTTGGAGTGTTTACGGCAGATGCTCTTTACTGCAACAATATCCTCGCCTGCCCGTGCGGTACTGACTTGCGGAAGATTGGAGGATGCACCTCGCTTTGCTTTCCGCAGTTTTCATCTGGACAGTGCAAGACATTTCCAGAATGTAAAGGTCATCAAACGGATGCTCCGGATGATGGCAACACTCCGCTTGAATATTTTTCACTGGCATTTAGTGGATAGTCAGGGCTGGCGGTTGCAGCTCAAAACTACCGCCGGGTTGGAAAATTGCTACACCAATACGCCGGGATCATACACTGCAAGTGACATTGCCGAAGTGGTGGATTATGCTGAAAAACTCCATATTGCAGTGATTCCGGAAATCGACTTTCCTGGTCACTCCTACGGAACGCTGAAATATTTTCCCCAATACGCCTGTAAAAATTTGCAGCAAACAGCCGGAGAATTATGTTTAGGCAATCCGGCAAGTAAAGAGTTTGTAAAAAATATTCTTGCCGAAGTAATGGAGCTTTTCCCAAAAAGCGAATATATCCACATCGGCGGCGACGAAGCCCAAACCACCAACTGGGAGCATTGCTCGGCGTGTCAGCAGGCTATGAAAGAAGCAAACTGCAGCAATATGCGGGAATTGGAAAATCTCTTTATGCGGGATATTGCTCAATTTGTCATAGACAATCATCGCACCCCCATCATCTGGGGGACTTGTTCCGGACAGACCTATCAAAAAGAAACCCACATTCAGGCGTGGCTGGATATCCGGGAGCCGCTGCGGGTGGCACCCAACGGCAACAAAGTGATATATTCGGTGCATACATCGCTCTACTTTGACTACCCGCAAAACTTGAGCGAACCGTGGGAAACATGGATGTTTGAACTTTCGGAACGGGGAGTATATATGTGTGATCCATATATCATCTGGGCGGATAAAGTTCAAGATACCATCATCGGTACCGAAGCCTGCCTTTGGACAGAAACTATTCCGCAGTGGCGAATCATCCCCAAACTGCTGCCCCGGCTTTACGCTTACAGCGAATCAGCTTGGAGCCAGCCGGACAAGAAAGATTACAGCGACTTCTGCCGCCGCAAAGAGCTGCTGGAAGCCGCCGGCTGGATGGATTATTTGGGAAACAACGGAAAATAACGGTAGGTAACGGTAGGTAACGGAAAATAACGGGGAAGTTTCATAAACAGACCTGTCCGACCTGTCCGCCTGTCCGCCTGTCCGCCTGTCCGACCTGTCCGACCTGTCCGACGGCA
>JAZMZK010000092.1:0-17409 GCA_045585955.1 Victivallaceae bacterium | reverse complement strand
GTTGATTAACAGTAAAGATGTTAATAAAATCTTTTCAAAACTTAAAGGGCATTTATCTATTTGTGTAACAAATAGATAAATGCCAATAAAAGGTTTGGAAAAGGGTGATGGGGTTTGGGGAAGAGGGAAAGAACCTTTCCTTAAAAAGGTTTTTCCCTCTTTCCCAAGGCTCCCATATCAACCTTTATCGGGAACAAAGCAATTTGTTGATCTATCCACAATCTGCTGCTGTATTTACAAGGCATCCACAAATTCAGGCTGTTTTTTTAGATGGGGTTTACTTGTACATACAGTCCATAAGTGTTTGCCACTTCTGCTTTACAGAAATTTACCCAGCAAGGCGGGCAGGGCTACTTCAGTTCTTAATATTCGGCTGCCCAATGTGCCGCCTCTGGCTCCGGTTTCCTGCAAACGGCTTACTTCGTAATCAGTAAAGCCGCCTTCCGGACCGACCAGCAGCAAGGCTGGTGTTTGAGGTGCATCCGGAAATCTGCCGCCACATGCCGGGTGGGCTATATACACAGTACGGTCTTGACTCAAACGGGGTAGCTCTTCTTCCACAAATTTTTTGAAGTATTTATGATATTCCACCGTGGGCATAATTGTATCGCAGCACTGCTCAAGGGCGGTTACAGCTTCCCGTTGGAAGATCTCTTCCGAAAGAACCGGACTGTCCCAATAGCTCTTTTCCACCTTGAACGATCCGAAAAACACCAGATGTTTTACCCCCATGGTTATTGCTGTATGCAGCACTTTTTTGTAGGTTTGCGGCCGCTGCATGGCACAAACCAGTACCACATCCAGCGGGGCAGGGGGCGGGGTATCCAGTGTTACACGCAAGATGGCTGATTTTTCGTCGATACTTATTACTTCGCCTCTGCCAAGTTGGTCGTTCAGCAAGCCAATTTTGCACACGCTTCCCGCTGCTGATTTCAGCACTTTGCGCATGTGCTCAAGGCGGTAATCGGTCAGAATGACCCGGTCATCGGCGATAAAATCTCTTTTTTTAAGCAATATGGTATTCATAAAAAGTTGCGTTTAATGGTTACTGGTATTATATTACCTAATAATATAACAGTAGTTTGAAAGTTTGCAAATCCATGATCGTTGGTATTGGTACAGACATAGTGGAAATCGCCCGGTTGGCGAAGTCGCTGGAGAAAATCAAAGAACATTGTTTTACAGCGTCTGAAATTGCTTATGCAGAGAATTTCCGCGATCCTGTACCGCACTTTGCCGGGCGCTGGGCGGCTAAAGAGGCATTTGCCAAAGCGCTGGGAACCGGTTTCGGCGAAAGCTGCGGCTGGCAGGATCTGGAAATAGTCAATGACTGTAAAGGCAAGCCTGGAATGCGTATCTCCGGCGCAGCCCGGCAGACTTTCAGTGCTCTTGGCGGCAAAACTGTCCACTTATCAATTTCGCACGAAAAAAATTATGCGAGTGCTTTTATAATTATTGAAGGAGAAAAATGAACGAACTTTATGGCAATAATAATGCAAGACCGCGTTCCGGCCGCCGCTGGATCTATATGGTTTCAGCACTTATCATTCTTGGTGTTTTGATGCTGCTGCCGGGCGCCCAGACTGCACGGCTCTCGTTTGTGATATCTCACGAAAATCCGGCGGAAGTTGTTTTGACCCCGCCTAAAGATTGCCGGTTGGAAAAGGTCTACCTTAAAGCCAACAGCCATGTGCCACGCAAGGGCAAGCTGGTGACTTTGATCGTCAACGGTCTGAAGTTTCCGGTTGCTGACTTTGAAAAACTTGACTCCATTGATGCACCTGCTGATGCCGGTTGCGAAAACCGTAATGCCCCCATTGATTGGAACAAGCTCAAAGGTGCCAAATCTCTGACAATTGCTTACGAAGATGTAAACAATGCTCTTGACCGTTATGATCTTGAATTGGTTTTTGAAGTTACCGGAAATCCGGATAAGATAAAAAACTGGCAGAGTTTTGTTAAACTTTACAGCAAAAATCTTCCTATGATCGTTAAGAAAGCTCCGGTCGAGTCGGAAAAATCAAAAAAATGACCTGAGCAGTTTGCCGGAATTTTTGCGGAGGATTTCAACTTGGACTTCTCCGCTTTTTTCTACCCGCAAACAGTGGAGCAAAGATAAAACGCTTTGCAGCCGTTGGTCTTTTTGGATTTGTTTTGCCAGTTCTTTATTTAAGGCTTTTTCTGTTATTGCAGCTGGCAGAGGCAGTTTGCCCACCCGGCAGTCTGCAATCTGCATATAGAGCTTGCCATTATTATATGACGGTACGATCTGTAAATAAAAATTCAGATATATCCCTGCAAATTTTATAGAACATGCTGTATTGCTGCATCCATTCTCCCATTTTGCATAAATCGGCGGATCAGAAGGTTTTTTGGCATTGGCGTACATCCGCTGTATCATTGCCAGCAGTGCGTTTACTTCGGCAGGTGTAAAAAGTATTTGGCATAAATCCCCATTCCGCTGATTGGCTGCGGCAAAAACTTTGCCGGTGACCGTTGCCAGTGCCAGGCTTTCTTCCGGACCGCCCCAGGCTGGAACACTCTTTACCGGATGTAATTCAATGACTGTCAGTACCAGTATTATAAACACTGAAACCAATGCAAAAATCGTGGCATGAACAGCTGTGTGTTTGCGCTGTTTTTGTTTTTTGTAGTTCTGTTTTTTAGTCCTGCTCATTTTTGCTCCCGGATCAAAAAAGCCACTGTTCGATCACGGACAGCGGCTTTGAGGTTTTATTAGGGTTCTCTGGCGGTTTCATCCAATGCTTTTATCAGTGGATAGATCAAATATTCGATGATCCTTCTCCGACCGGTTTTTATTTCTGCCGTTGCTTCCATGCCGGGGATCAAACGGAACTTTTCCGGCTGATTGCGCAGCTTGCCGCTGATGGCTATTCTTGCCCGGTAGTAAGTTTGGCTCTGACCGAGATCGGCTCTGCCCTGCATGGTGAAGGTATCTTCTGATATATTGCGGACAATACCATTGAGTGTATCGTATTTCTGGAACGGATACGCCGAAAGCTTGACCCGTACTTCGGAACCGATCTGGACTTTGGCAATATCCTGCGGGCGGATCTCGGCTTCCAATTCTGCATGACCATCCAGCGGGATCAAGGTAATAAGTGCTTCAGCTTCCCGCACTGCTGAACCGGTGGAAAATGCTGCAATTTCGTGAACGACCGCTTCGCAGGGCGCACGCAGATAAAGCGAATCCACCCGCAGCTGGTTCTTTTCGTACTGCCGCTGATTGGCAGAGAGTTCACGCTCCGTTTCCACAAGCTGTTCAGATATACTGTTCC
This sequence comes from Victivallaceae bacterium, assembly GCA_045585955.1. Lineage (GTDB taxonomy): Bacteria > Verrucomicrobiota > Lentisphaeria > Victivallales > Victivallaceae > SIG78. The sequence goes on along the minus strand of JAZMZK010000092.1, from coordinate 14,110 downwards.
GCCACTCTTCAATAAACGAATTGCGGGACGACAATGTACTGCCGCGCTGGTGCTGCAATTCCAGCAACGCATTTTCCAACTCATCAATGGTTGCTTCCATTTGCATACGCGAAAGTTTCAGTTCCACATATTCTTTAAGAGTGGTGACTTTCTGCTTATACATTGCATCGAAAGTATTTTCCAGGGTCTGGATTTCTTTCAGGCGTTTGCGCTGATTAGCCATGGAGTCTTCACGGGTTTTGCGTGAAGCATCGATCTGCATAAGAGTTTCATCAAAGTATCTCAAGCGTTCCCGGTAATAATCTTTGCGCTGCTTGAAAATCGCTTCCTGCAACTGCGGAAAGCGCTTATTGCTGGCAGCTCTGTAATCGGTGTTGTTGAACTCTGCCTGCAAACGCGAGAACTTTGCCGAAAGACTTTCAACTTCCAGCTGCAAACGCTCGGCTTCGGCAATGTTGATCGTGGGGTCAAAGGTGATCAGTATCTGATTGGGTTTGACCACCTCGCCCAGCTTTACATTTACCTCTTTTATCACTGTAAGTTCCAGCGGTTTCATAACGATCGTCTGTTTGTCGCTGACGATCTTACCGTTGCCGGTTACGATAACATCAACTTTGCCCAGCGTTGCCCAAACCAGCGCTCCTGTCAGAAAAATAAATGCCAGAACTACACTGTATCTTGCCCAAATCGGCAGACGGGAGTTGGCAATTTCCAACGCATCCGGCTGAAATTCAATGGCTTCGTCCGGAATATTTGAGGCTTCCCAATTCATAAATTTCTGGAACTTTTTCCAGGGGGTAATTAAAAAAGAAAGAATTTTCATAATATTTCACACGCTCCTGTTCAATCCAGATCTATACGCATTTGCTGATGCCAGAATTCACGGTAGGTTCCCGGCTGATTCAACAATTCCTGATGGGTCCCCATTGCCGAGATCTTACCAGCATCGATAACTACGATCTGGTCAGCTCCCGAAACAATGCTCAAGCGGTGCGAAATTATCAGCACCGTTCTGCCGCGGGCGATCGACTTGAGGTTATTCTGAATAACCAATTCGCTTTCCGGGTCAAGGGCACTGGTAGCTTCGTCAAAGATCAGCACCGGAGGATTATTCAAGAGCGCACGGGCGATCGCCAGACGCTGTTTCTGCCCGCCGGAGAGGTTGGACGCATTTTCTTCGAGCATGGTATCGTAGCCGCGGGGCAACTTCTGTACAAACTCATCGGCACCTGCCAGTTTGGCTGCGTAAATGATTTCTTCGATCGAAGCATTGCGTTTGGTCAAACTGATATTTTCCCGCACTGTACCCGAGAAAAAGTAGTTTTCCTGCAACACCACACCGATAGAACTGCGCAAGTGGGATTTGTCGATTTCCCGCAAGTCGATACCGTCGATCTTTATCAAACCCTGTACCACCGGGTACAAACCTTGCAACAGCTTGGTGATAGTTGTTTTTCCCGAACCGGAACGACCCACAATACCTACTGTCATGCCGGGTTTGATCGAAAGCGAAAGATCTTTGATCACCGAGGGCAGGTCAGGGCGGTACTGGAAGGTAACATGTTCAAAGTCGACCGCACCGCGCAATGGATTGCGCACACCACCGCCCTGCGGTTCTACGGGGGTATTCATCACTACACCCAACATCTTGACCGACAAGGCGATCTGCTGGTATTCGTGGATCAATCCCACCAGTTTGACCAGCGGCCCGGTCACCCGGTTGGCAAGCATCTGGAATGCGATCAACGCACCGACCGAGATCTGGTGTTCAAAAACCAGCAAGGCTCCCAGCCAGATAACGGTGATTGTCATCATCATTTCCAAAACCTGGCTTATGCTTTTGGCGGTCATGGAGATCTTGCCCACCCGGAAGTAGCTCTTTACTGCATACGCTGTGGAATCGTCCCAGTGTTTTTCTTCCACCGGTTCCAAAGCCAGCGACTTGACTGTGCGCACGCCATGAATGGCTTCGACCAGCATGCTCTGGCGTTTACCTTCCGCTTGATACAGTTCGTTCAATCTGCGTTGGAACGGCTTGATCAAGCAGGCAATGACCAATGCCATCAATGCCGAATAACCCAGCACTACCAAGGTCAGTTCTACTGTATAAAGCAGCAGCACCGGAATAAAGATACATAATGAACACAAGTCCAAGAAGGTGAAGAACAAATTCCCGGAGAGGAACCCCCGGATCTTTTCAGTCTGCTGCATATGTTTGAGCAATACCCCGGAAGGAACCCGCTCAAAGAAATCTACCGGCAGCCGCATCAGGTGGCGGAAGGTTTTAGTTGCCGTTGCCACGTCGATCTTATTGGTGGCGAACAACAGAAAATAACTGCGTAAAAAGTCCAGGAATCCGTTGAAGATTACCGTTGCAATAATACCGATACCCAGTACATTCAAGGTATTGTAGGATTTATTGATCAACACTTTATCCACAACGATCTGGAAGAATAACGGCACGATCAGCGACAGAATCGTGATCATTGCCACAGTCAAAGCAATCTGCGCAAAAATACCCCGCAGTTTGAAGAATTCCGGCAAAAACCATGCCAGCGAAAACGGCCGGTCTTCATCGGTGAGTTTATAACGCTTCTTCAGCAATATTACTTCGTGGGTAAGCTCTTTGGCGGCAGTTTCTTCATCCATGAAGGTAAAGCGGGATTCGGCGCTGGTCTTTTCCGGATCCAACAGTACAAGTTCGACCTTTTCTTCTTCGGTTCGGCGCACCCCGCAAATCACCACATATTTGCCGTTGGGCTTTCTGCCCATTGCCGGATATGCCTGCCCCAAACGGATGAGTTTGTCAAACTTCATTTTGCGTTTGCGGGTGTTGAGTTCATAGCTGTCGGCAATAGCGCAAATGAGTGAATGACGCGGCTCTTCGGTGTCGATGGCAAAATCGTGCATCACCCGGCGCAAGTCCATAGATATATTGTGATGGCGGGCAATGGCGCACAAACAGAAAAGCGCGCTCTGTTCCTGTGAATCCACTTCCTGTAAATTGCGGAAAATCACCACTTCATCAGCAGCCCGTTCCAAAAGCTGGTCTTTTTTTACCAACAGCGATTTGTTGCAGGAAGGGTCAAAAATCGCTACAGACTCTTCTTTGACCACCTGCTGGCTGCGCATGATCAGGATCCAGGTGTTGTTGGTGAGTTTCAACAAGGCCGGGCCATTGTAAGTTTGGGCTACTTCTTTGATATCGCTGTGTTTTTCGGCACGCAGATCATGGCTGTTAGCCAGTTCCATAACTACATCAGCTTCTGCTGTTTTGCAGCGTTCGCGCAGTTCATCGGTCAGCAGCGCATCAAAGTTTATGTTGCGTCTGAACTGGCCGAATATCCGCCGCAGACACTCTATGCCGCTTGGATTTTTCAGTTGTATTTCTGACATTTTTATCCCCGTGTTATGCCGGATTTCCGGCTATTTATACATAAACACAAAAAGCCTTCGGGAGAGTTTACTCCCGCAGGTTATACTTGCTTACGCCAATTTGATTGTAAAAAGTAATATAGCACTGCTTGCAGATTTTACAAGTCGCAAGCAGTGCTATGTTGTTTTTTTCAGCTTTTTTTATGCGGTTGTTTGATAATCAGAGAGATATAGCAAAATATCTGCGTTGCAAGCAGTGTTGCACCTTTTGGGGGATAGAAAGGTACAACACCGGCTGATAATGCATCCTTTATCTGAAATATTATTTTTATTTGTGTAATTCAGTCGGGAAATTTTCGTAGAACATTTCCGACCGCTCGTTGATGTTGAACAAATGGCGGGAAATCTTGCGTATTTCAGCAAGAAGTTCCAAATAGAGTATCCCTACCTGCGGACGGCAATCGCCCTGGTTGATGCGGGTGATATGTTCAGTTTCAAAGTTATCAAGCATTTGCTGCAACTCGCTTTCCATATTAACCGATTTTTCCATGAGTTCCGGCGTGCACCGGGTCAGCATTTCGGCAGAGAGCTTGGCGGCAGCGGCAAGTTTTTCGTGCAGCAGATCGTACTCTTTTTCGGCCTGAATACTGAATTTCAGTTCATCGGTTTGCAATTTATTTATGATCGACTGTATTATTTCTGTATGGTCGCCGATGCGTTCCACATCGTTGGTGCAGTGCAGCAGAAGCGGAATTTGGGCGGCTTCTGCTTTAGTAAGTTTTCTGCTCATCAACTGGGAAAGGTAGTCTGTGATATTTTGCTGGCGTTCGTCAATATCTGCTTCCCGCTTTTCCAGCTGTTTGACCATGATCTGATTTTTTTCGTCGTTGTGATTGTACATATTCAAGGCACAATCGATCATTTTCCATGCCTTTTGCAGCATCCGCCGCAATGCGTAAGCAGTCTGGGTCAAGGCAATAGGGGGGCTGTCCAGCAGATGCGGTTCCAGATATTGATAACGGATCTTTCCGGAGCTGACCGGAATTACTTTTTCGCAAACATGTGCCAGCAGCGGAATAAACGGTATCAGTATCAGCGTGGTAAATACATTGAATACGGTATGTGCATTGGCGATCTTGCGGGGCAGGTCGCCGTTCAGCGAGAGTTTGTTGATCAATGTGAAGAATGCCGGTTCACCGTTCCAGACTATCAGGAAGCTCAAGCTGATGATTATTACACCCAATATATTAAAAAGCGTGTGTGCCAACGCCGCCTGTTTGGCTACCCGGTTGGCGGTCATAGCTGCCAGCTGGGCGGTGATAGTTGTACCAATATTGGAGCCCATGACCAGTGCCACAGCCGTATAAATATCCAGCAAGCCGCTGGCGCCCAGGGCAATGATTATACCGGAGCACGCCGAAGAACTTTGAATTATCATAGTTGCAACCAGACCGATGAGCACTGCTCCAAGTAATGAACCTATGGGTATGTAGCCATTTACCGGGGCACACTGGAAGGTTTGGAACGCTTCGGTAAATGCCGGCAGCGAAGCCAGGGTTTTCAGTTCATTGCTCATAAACTTCATACCCAGAAAGAGGAATCCGAAGCCGAGAATAGTTTCGCTCCAGTCGGCTATGCTCTGGCGTTTGACAAAGCTCATCAGCAGCCCCACAATGATTGCCGGCATGATGACCCACGATATATCAAATGCCACCAGCTGGGCGGTTACAGTTGTACCGATGTTGGCTCCGAAAATCAGCCCCATTGCCTGAACCAGCGAAAGCAAACCGGCATTGACAAAGCCGATCACCATGACCGTACTGGCACTGGAAGATTGGATAACGCAAGTTACAGCTGCCCCGGAGGCAACCGCAACCAGCGGATTGGCAGAAAACATACGCAAAATTGAACGCATTTTTTCTCCGGCAACTTGATGAAGTCCATCACTCATCAGGTTCATACCGAAGATGAATATGGCAAGTCCGCCAAAGACTTGCATTGCAGTCATAAACATAATTACAGATAACCTTTATTGTTTGTAATATGCAGCTTTTATGCTGGATATTTTTTAAAATTTGAGAATTTTGATTAGTTTTTTTTGTAAAAATTAAACAGCAGGAGCTGTCGGACCTGCCCGCACCGGCTGGCAGCTGCTTTGCCATTTTTCCGGTTTTTGCAGAGTATATGCAATTATTTTGATTGAAAACCGTTGGATCTCCGGCAGGGATTTTTCAAAATTTTTTTCTGCTGCCAAAGTTGTTTGCAAATAAAAACTCTGCTGATGATCGCATTGCTGTATTACCGGCTGGCGTTCAGGAGATTCATTTTCTATTTGGTTGTACGCACTTGCCGGCTCATCCGGCAGGGGCTTTTCTGCCAAATTTGATTTATCAGGAACAAAAGGTGATAAAATAATCAGCAGAAAAAGAAATATGGCGCTTCCCGCCTGAGCAAGCAATGGGGCGATAGGGGAAACGCAGGCAAAAAAGAGTAAAAACAATCCGCTGCCCAGCTTGAGAAAAAGCCGGCAGTAAGCATTTAGGCCTGAAGGAAGATGTTTTTTCACGCTTTACCTTTTATGGGTTGTATATTTCAGGTTCCATTAATATACACCTTAAATGTAAAAAAATCAACCCCGTAAACCTTAAGTCAACGGGGTTATACTGAATTTTTATTTGCGTTTTTTTACTTTGTATCTGGGCAAATCTTTGGGCGTTTCGGCTAAATCCATTGCCCACTCCCGCAAGCGTTTGCGGGGTTTTTCGCCTGAAGCAGGCTTTTCTTTGCTGAAAGAGTGCTTTTTATCTTTATCGGCACGATCATGTTTTTCAAAAGATTTCTCTTTTTCGTTGCTGAACTTTTTGCCGGAGCGTTCTCGCTTTTCCTGTTGGGCTGAGTGTGCGCCGTTTTCCTGGGGGACTTCATCGTTACGGTTGCGGCGGCGGCGGGTACGCCGGTCGTCATCCCGGGAATTTTCCCGGTGAGTGCCGTGCATACTGCCAATGTGCCGTTCGTGCTTGCCTTTGGAAAGCGGCGGATAATTTTCCGGCAGCAATTCTTTATAGAACTTCATATCCAGCATGGCAGCCATTACTGCCAGCGGATCGAATACTTCGCTTAATTCTTCCGCCATCTGCCAATATACTTTGTTGACTTTAGGCAGGCGTTCTTCCAATGCCTCCCGGAAGCGCAGTTTCTTGGCGTTGATGATTGCCTTGGCATCGGGCAGACTCCGCAGCTCAAGAGCGTTGTTGGTAGCTTTGCGGATGGCGGCAAAGCGTTTGCCTTCGGAGGGAGAGAATATGGAGATAGCCACACCTTTTTTGCCCGCTCTGCCGGTACGGCCTATGCGATGGGTGTAAATATCAGTTTCCTGCGGAAGCGCATAATTTATTACATGCGTCAAATTATTTACATCGATCCCGCGGGCGGCTACATCGGTAGCTACAAGCATATCAAATCGTCGGCATTTGAATTGTTCGATGACCCGTGTCCGCTGATTCTGCGTAAGTTCGCCATGCAACGCTTCGGCGGAAAACTTGTTTTTCTGCAAATTCATGGTCAACTCGTCCACATCCGCCCGAGTACGGCAGAAAATCATGCCGTAGATCCTGCCTTCGGCATTCAAGATGCGTTTGAGTGCGTTGAATTTATCCTCCCGCCGGACTTCGCACGCCCACTGTTCGGTCAGGAACTCTATGGACTGCTTTTCCGGGGCAGGGGCCTTGATGTATTCAGCGTTGTGCATGAATTGTTCGGCGATCTTTCTTGCCTCGGCAGGCACAGTTGCCGAGAACATCAGCATTTGCCTGGTTTCGGGAGTTGCAGCTAAAATCGTTTCAATATCTTCCACAAAACCCATATTGAGCATTTCATCAGCTTCGTCAAGGATGGCGGTCGATATTTCGCCAAGTTTCAGGGCGTTGCGTTCCATAAGGTCGATGACTCTGCCGGGGGTACCTACAATAATATCGCTGCCGCCTTTAAGCGCCCGCAGCTGGATTTCGATGGGCTGACCGCCGTAAACAGTCACCGCTTTAAGTTCCCGGCTGCCGATAAACTGACCGATCTCGTCAGCGATCTGCATGGCAAGTTCCCGGGTAGGAGCTAATACGATAGCCCGGGGCTGTTTCTGCTTGCCTGCCGGCAAAAGTTTTTCGATAATGGGCAAAGCGTAAGCGGCAGTTTTGCCGGTGCCGGTTTGAGCCTGGGCGATCAGGTCGCACTCTTCGGCAAGCAGTTTGGGTATCACCATGGCCTGAATGGGGGTGGGCTTGCTGTATGAGCGTTTTTCAAGTATATCAAGGGTGCCTTGCGAAAGCGCAAGCTCTGCAAAAGTTTCTGCGAGATGTTCCGGCATAAAAAAAGTTCCTGTCTGGGTACAATTAAAAAATTATGAACTATTAATATAGCACAATAATTCTATATTACAATATAAGTTTGTGCTGGCAACCACGATTCAGCGGTAAAAAAAGAACAGGCAAGTTTTTACCTTGTCTGTTCTCCAACTTAAATAAAAAGCAAAGGGTAAGCTTTTATTTTATAACATTTGCCCGTAAAATGGCTCCCGGCTGCTGAATGGCAATTGTTTCAGACTCACTGCTGACAGCAGACGAACTTTCACGGGCGAAAGTCCGGGCGGTATTGTTTAGATCGCTGCCGGAAGATTGTGCAAAAGTCGTACCCATCAACACCACAGCGATCAATGCGAACAATATAAAAAATGTTTTACGGTCAAACAAGATCTTTTTCATTTTCCGGCTGCCTTTCTTTTTTCAGTTTTTATCTTCAAATTTAAGATCTTGAGCAAGCTCCAGATCTCCGCGATCCATTTCATGGTTGTTTATCAGTTCAAGCTCGCTCTGCCAGCGTTTAAGATTCCAGATCTCCACACCGATCTCCACGCCGACAATGATTGCTTCTGTCCCTGGTTCCAGCATTGCACTCTGCCGGAATTCGTTGGGTAATGTCAAACGCCCCTGCGGTGTTATCTTTGCCGAGGCACTCCAGGCACCGAACCGCCGCAGATCACGCCGTTTGAGCATGCTCATACCGGCTTTACGGATATCTTCGGCATCACGCCGCCGCATTTCCGCATAGACTTTTTCCGGATAGATCGCCAACGCGCCTTCCGGCAGACAATAGAAAACCACATCGCCATTGCCGTCGGCTAAAAAATCCTCGATCAGATGGGGCGGCAGCTTGAACCTGCCGTTGGCATCGATCAGGATGCGGTCCTGTCCGCAAAATGCCAGCATAGTTTCTTACCAATAAAATACCAATACTCATTCCAATTTGTTCCAATATAATCCATTTTATTCCAAAATGCAAATGGAAAAGTGAAAAAAACAAAAAAAAGCGTTAAAAATAAAGAAACAAAGAACAGAAAAGAGTTTGGTAACAAATAGCTTGCCCAATCAGACAAATCCCAAAAGGTTCCAATCACGAACGCCAACCCAAAGCAGCGGACGGGCGGCAAGCAAAATCCATTAATTACCGTTCTGCCGCCCACATTTTACCGGCGGAAAACAGAGCTTTTTGCGGAAAAAACTGCAAATAACGCTTGTAAATGTATGATGCTGATCTTGATAAACTCGAAGATGCAGGATTGAAGTCTTTTGATAAAGTCCCGACTGTTGAATTTGCAGGTTTCACTTTCAAGAAGAAAGATTTTAAAGAGTTCATTAAGTATCTGCGTAGTGGAGGTAAACCTACATCATCCGCTAAAGAAGATGTTGACGATTGAAGCATATCTGATGTAAGTTATCTCCTGTGATTACATCAAGTGCCGGCGTTTGCGGTGATCGCCGGCTTTTTTGCGCCATTACAAAATGTTGCAAAAATGTTGTAAAAATGTTGTAATGGAGAGAATGGAGCTGTATAGAGTTGAACGGAACAGCATAGAATGACAGTTTTGATAGATTGAACTTGAAAATGTTCTGTTTTGAGGTAAAAAAATGGTACCCCAGACAGGAATCGAACCTGTGACCAACTGCTTAGAAGGCAGCTGCTCTATCCTCTGAGCTACTGGGGCAACTCTATTAAGATAGCATGTTTATTGCTTTTTTCAATCTTTAAACACAAAAAAACACAATTTTTTTGCTAAAAAAGCACTGGTTGATATGATAAAAAACTTGCAAAAAAATAAAAGCGGTGTAAATTATTAGGACAAAAGCAAGATCGGCGGCGAAGCGCTTTCTCCCTATCGCTTTGCTCCGGTGCTGAATAGAGAAATTTTTACAATCAGGAGAATATAAAAATGTATGCTATCATCAAAGCCGGCGGCAAACAGTACAAAGTAACCCCCGAGTGTGTGCTCGATGTTGAAAAATTGGAACTGGAAGCCGGTCAGGTTGTCAAGTTCGAAGAAGTTCTCGCTATCGGCGAAGAAGGCGGTCAGCTGAAGGTCGGTACTCCGGTCATCGAAGGTGCTTATGTGGAAGCTGAAGTTGTGGAACAGTTCCGTGCTGACAAGGTCTGGGCATTCAAGATGAAGCGCCGCAAGAGCTATCGCCGCACCATCGGTCATCGTCAGAACCTGACCAAAGTCAAGGTCAAGGCGATCGTGGAAAAATAATTAAGTTTTTGCTAACTTATCCGGACCGCTGTGCGCTTGTGTACCAGCGGTCTTTTTTTGATAAATGTTTTTATAAAGAGGTAATACCATGCAGTACGACAAAAATGGAGCTCTGTTGCAGAGCGAAGCACCGACTCTGAAGCTCATCAACCGGGGCAAGGTGCGGGATATTTACGATTTGGGCGACAGTTTGCTCTTTGTGGCAACCGACCGCTTGAGTGCTTTTGATGTAGTAATGCCCAATGGTATTCCCAACAAAGGTAAGGTTCTGACCCAGATCTCGCTTTTTTGGTTTGAATACCTTACCGGGATCCCGAACCACATTATCACCACTGATTTGAGCACTATTGAGGTCTTGAAACCTTATGTAAAAGATTTGCAGGATCGTTCGATCGTGGTCAAAAAAGCCAAGGTGCTGCCGGTGGAATGTATCGTCCGGGGCTACCTGGTGGGTTCCGGCTGGAAAGATTACCAGAAAACCGGTATGGTTTCCGGACTGAAGCTGCGCGACGGTTACAAACTTGCCAGCAAGCTGGATGAACCGCTGTTCACTCCGTCGACCAAAGCCGAGCAGGGCGAACACGACGAAGCCATCAGCTACGAAGGCGTGGCAAAAATCATCGGCGAAGAATATGCCAAAACCATCCGCGATATGGCGTTGGATATTTATACCAGAGCCCGTGATTATGCGGAAAGCCGGGGTATTATTCTGGCAGATACCAAGTTTGAGTTCGGTACCATCGACGGCGTGGTAACGCTGGTGGACGAAGTGCTGACTCCGGATTCCAGCCGCTTCTGGCCCAAAGCCAGCTATGTGGAAGGAACCAGCCCGGTGAGTTTGGATAAACAGTTTGTGCGTGACTATCTGGAAACATTGGATTGGAACAAACAAGCTCCGGGGCCGGTCTTACCGGAAGAAGTGGTAAGCAAGACCGCAGCAAAATATATAGAAGCCTACGAAGTTCTGACCGGCAAAAAGTGGAACTTCTGAAGTGATAAAAAATCTTGCTGTATGTGTTAGTAAATACGGCAGGATGTAGAACCTTGAAACAAAAGTCAATAATTTGTTTCATCTGAAAGTTGATTTTTACAGTCAAACTTATTTCAAATCTGAAGTTCATTTCTTTTTGTGGGTAAAAAGAAATGAACATTAGAAGGTTTGGAAAAGGGTGATGGGGTTTGGGGAAGAGGGAAAGAACCTTTCCTCAAAAGGTTTTTCCCTCTTCCCCAAGACTACCCAATCAGCTTTTACAGAACAAAACGAAATTCGGGGGTGTACCGGATTCGATTGGCAGCGTTCGGGGTGGATTGCATGTCGAGGATGATCGTTGGCCTCGTAAAACATCGATTAAAACAATAATTGCGAACGAACAGTACGCATTGGCTGCGTAATTTGACAGCCACATCCGCTGCCTGAAGGATGCTAAGGCAACCCGGGTGTCATAGAGCATTCTGGCTTGAAGCAAAGACCTTCGGCTTTGAGTGAGATCAACAGGAAGGAATAGTCGGGATCAAGGCTAAGTTGAGCAGCAACTTGAAATCGACGAAAAGCAAATAAGCCTCAACTAAACATGTAGATATCTGCTTTGGTGTTGACCAAGACAGGGGTTCAACTCCCCTCACCTCCACCATCCTTCGCTAAAGCTACGGATGGCAAGCCGTCAGGTTTGCTATCCGTAGATTTTTTTTGCAGAGCAAAAAGGAGCGAAGCGACTGCGAAGGATGCCCTCCAAAGCCTTGGCGACGGAGGGCTAACTGCAACTTGCGACCGAAAGTGCCGTGAGTTTGTTAAAATAAAAAGCCGTAGTTACTGATTGATTTCAAGCAAATTACGGCTTTTGCGCTTTTAAACAGAGATGACAGCAACAAGGTATATTTCAGAGAAAGCCCTCAAATTCTCTCAAAAATCTCTCTCTGTCTCAATACCCCGTGTCGTGACAATTTACCCTCAAAAGGGGTGGATTTTCAGAAGAACTGATTTTACCATACCAATTTGATTTCAGAACTATTCCAAAATCATTTGAGATACGCTTAAATCGACAGCCTGATCATTCTTGAACACGACTCCTTCGGACACCAGCAGGCGTCTTTGAGCATCAATACCGCCGAACGCGTATGATCGGGAAAGCTTCCCTTGAGCATTGACTACCCGATGACAGGGAATATGTTCCGGTTCAGGATTACCATGAAGAATATTCCCCACCGCCCGGGCAAAATTACGATTTCCCAGATGCAAAGCAATTTGCCCATAGGTAGCAACCATTCCCCGAGGAATGTTCTTCACAAATGCATACACTTGTTCTTTCATTGCCGCCGTGTTCAAAGATATATTATTGCAAGCGCGACTCATCTATATCACCATCTTGCTCCATAATGAACAAGCCGAAAATGTGAAGAGCTGATTGCCCGTATAAGCCAGTATCTTCATCAGCGTAGTTTTCAGCAGTCTTGGATTGATAAAAACGCTGCAAGGCCTCGTTTTCGCTTATTTTATAATATTTGCTAATCAAGCGAACGATTTCCGGGGGTACCGTTGCTCTGACTAAATTGTGTTCAATTATTGGAAAAGCAAACAATTGGATTTCTTTCAGCTCTTTTGCAAGATATTCATCAAAAAATTGCATAAGGGCTTCCATTCCCATGCCGTGCAAGTCTTCATAGTCCGTTTCCAGCATATCCAACAAGCCGCTTGTCCGGAAAAGTTCATAAACTTCCGGACCAGGCTTCTGAATATGTTTACTGTAAAACTCTATGCAAAATGTCTTGAATGATAATTCGCTCATATTATTCTCCAAAACTCAAATAACTGCCTTAATGCAATGATAATAATTAAATTTTTGAGATAACCATTAAATACGAACTCTTCCTAACGCAAGCAAAATTTGTTTTTCTGCCTTATCTTCATAGGAATAAGCTCCCTGTTCTGGTCTTGCATCTTGTATCCATAGTTTTTGAGCAAGAGATCTTTTCATTTTTTCAAATACAGCTTTTTTTCTGATGCTATGAGAATCGTATCCTATTAAGCCAATTGGATTTGTTTTTTGAGGATTATTATGCAATAGAAGAACTCCGTTAAATGCCTGTCCAACATTTTTGAACAAAATCTGGAAACAGAACAATATTGAGAAGAAGATATATAATAAAATACTCCATGCGTCTCTTCGTTCTAAAAAAGCAATCAAACTTTGCCTTAATTTTTCCCGTTGAGGGCTTGGATTATGCATAAATTTTGTATTCAAAAGCAGTTGAATAAAATCATGAACAGTTATTGCTTCTGGATAATTTTCCAATAGCTTGTAAATATCAGAGCAACAGAATTCAGGCAGATTTTCTTTTGCTATAAATCTTATATCTGTGTTTTTAAGAGTCTCAAAATAAGCTTTTGCATCTTCTGATAATATTGATAAAGAACAATCCGGGTAACGCTGCAACTCATCACACACATCTCCGAAACTGCCTTTGGCTTGTTTATCAGTTAAATATAATTTCCTGAAAGTTTGAACAAATGCTTCTACTTCCGATTCAGGCGTGTGAAAATGAAGTGAATAAAAAGGCCATTGTTGACTCAAGGCCGGTAATTGAAGCGGAAATTTGATCATTTTGTTGTAATTTTGAGAAAAAATAGTAAGTTGTCTCAAAGTTTCTTGATCAAATTCTGCATCAGAATTTTTATCACTTTCCAAATAACGATTAAAATATTCTGGAAAACGGCTCGCTATTGGCTTTTGGTGCAAAAGCCGCAACACTTCATGCTTACTCAGCACCTCTCCATTCTGCGCTTCAAAATATTCGTATGGCCCAGATGTATGAGTTAACGATGAAAAATAATCTATTTGAGATTCTATGTGATAATTTTTACTAGCAACTTCTATAAAATATCTCTTAAATTTTATCAAATCGTATGATTTGAGTAAGTTTTCTGCTTCCACACGAAACATGAATGCGTGGGCAATATCGGCAGGCATCGTATCGGTATCAAGGAAAAGAATACGATCCTTCATACGCTGCTCTTTATCACAAAAATAGCGAATATGCCAATAAATCAGCATTCTTTGTTCCAGCGGACTCATATTTCACTTTACAACCTTTAACAAATCCTCATAGCAGGCGACATGATCATATACCACAGAATCAGTACTGATGGCAGCAAAATGTTTT
>JAZMZK010000091.1:0-44832 GCA_045585955.1 Victivallaceae bacterium | reverse complement strand
GATTAACAGTAAAGATGTTGAATAAAATCTTTTCAAAACTTAAAGGGCATTTATCTATTTGTGCAACAAATAGATAAATGCCAATAAAAGGTTTTCCACCTTCGCCAAGGCTACGGCGGACAAGGGAAAAGGGTGATGGGGTTCCGTCTTCGCCCTGCGGGCTACGCCGTGACAAGTTGGGGAAGAGGGAAAGAACCTTTCCTCAAAAAGGTTTTTCCCTCTTCCCCAAGGCTCCCATATCAACCTTTATCGGGAACAAAGCATTATTTTTTGCAACTGTCGCTTCATTTGCCGGTCTATAAAAAGCAAATGAAGCGTTTTTTATTTCGGATACTGGCAATTTTATTTACTTTTTTGGGTATTATCGGAGCTGTACTGCCGGTGATGCCTACGGTGCCTTTTCTGCTGGCGGCACTCTATTTTGCCGCCGACGAGCCGGGAATCAGAAAATTCATCAACTCCAATAAATTATTAAAGCAATATCTGGAGTGTTATCAAGGCAAACGCCCGGTTTTGCTTTCGGAAATAATCATCACACTGTGTGCATTATGGCTGTCGCTGGGTTTTTCGGCATATTTGCTGGCAGGCAGAATCCATTGGCAACTGCTGCTGGCAGCCGTCGGTATAGCTGTATCGATCTATATATTAAGGTTAAAAAAATAATTTTTTATAAAAAAACTTGTATTTGCACTTTTAAGTATTACAGTAAAACAATTTCAAATTCTGTGGGGGAATCTGAAAATAAAAAAAAGGTATATCAATAATGAAAAAAATCTTCTCGTTTGCCATTGCCGCCGCAGCAGTCGTTGCACTGACCGGTTGCGCCACTACCGTCAACACCAGCGACAGTGCCAGTCTTGTCCAGCATCCGCATTTGACCACACCGGGCTATGAAGCTCAATACAGCATTAAAAATACCCGCGTAAAAGGTCAGGCAACATTAAGTGTCCTGTTTGGATTTATTTCCTGGGGCGTAAACAGTTTTGCAGACAACGCCAATCTCTCCGGTGCGGGTTTTCTGTCGTCTAATTTAACAAGAACTTCGGCTGTCAAAAGCGCTGCGGTTTACAATGCCTGCAAAGCCCAAAAAGCTGATGCACTGGTCGGCACCCGTTATACTATAACAACTACCACCGGGCTGTTTTACCGGGAAGTAAAATGCGAAGTAGCAGGATTCCCTGCCACAATAATCGGCGCAAAAGCCAAACAACCTTATGTGATCCCCGGCGAAAGGCCGCAAATCGTCTGGAGTACAGAAAAGCCGATTATCGTAAAGTAATAAAAACATTTATTCCCTGCCCCACCTGTAAAAACCTCCTTTTCGGGAGGTTTTTTTGTATTTTTTTAATCATACAGCCGATATTAAGTTGTAAAAAAATAAAAAATGACAAAAAAAAACTTAAAATGTTTCTTTCGGGACTTGATTTTCATTGAATTATACAGTATACTGTAAAGGTACAGTAAAAAGCAATCAACAGATATAGGAGTTATATATGCAAATCACACCTTGTACCAACACAAAAAAATCATATGGTTTTTCCGGGGGCAAACTTCTCCCGATCGTGGCATTACTGCTTACCGCCGGTGCTTTGTCGGCGGCTGATTTTTTTAAAAATGATGTATTCAGCGATCTGCCCAAAGATAAACTCTATCCCCAGGGGCAGATTTTTCCTTTTACCGGTTACTCTTCGCCAGCCGGAGATAAAATGAAAGCTATGGGCTTTACCGCCACGGGGCCGACCTATGGTAAAGGTCAGCCTAAATTGGCTGAATCGACCGCCAGCGCCGGATTGAAAAATGTCTGGCAGCTGCATGTAAACTACGAAGGAGTCATCATCAACGGCAAACCGGCACTTGCCAAGGCAGCCAAAGCCGCCGGGAAAAAAGGCATTGACTGGGTAAAAATGGGCAAGTGTGTGGAAAATACAGTCAAAGAGATCGTTGCCAAACATGGCGATACCATCGGCTGGTGGGCATTGGGTGTGGAAGAAGTCCGCTGGTGGAACAAAAACGAGATGAAATATCTTGAAGTGGCCTACAAAGCCATCAAAGCTGCCGACCCCGAAAAACGCCCGATGTTTGTTTATATGCCCGGTCATTACGGTGCCGGCGGTATGCGTAGTTATATGCCCTATATGGATATGCTTGCACAAGGCTATTACCCGAATTTCGGCAACCGCGCCGGTTACCGTTACTGGCTTGAAAATGTTCAGGTAAATGTCAAAGGCTTTACCCCCGACCGCCCGATGATCGCGGTTACAGAAATGTTCAGAGAACCGCAAACCGATGAAGATTACAACCTCATCGGGGCATTTGTCCGCCACGATGTATGGATGGCACTTATCCACAAATTCAAGGGCATCGTGGTATTTTCGTTCGGCAACCGCCGCAACTTTGACAGCTACGGTGAATATCTCTACCAGTACAGCACAGTGGCCAAAGAACTCACCCGCGAAGGCGGTCTGGGCAATGTGGTCCTGTTTGGCGAAGATATGAGCGATATCAAACTTGAAATCACCAAGGGTCCCAAAACTGTAACCATCCAGAAAAAGCAGGGCAAACCCGCCAAGCTGGTCGATTTTACCTACCCAACAATCAAATACCGCGATATGCGTCATAATTCCGGCCGTTATTTCTTTGCGGCATCCAGCAGCAAAGAACCGGTCGAAGCGGTCATCACCGGCTTGCCTGAACAGGCGATCAAGGTCATCAATGCCGCTGACGGCAAAGTGCTGGGCGAAACATCCAACGGTACTTTTGCACTCAAGTTCGGTCCGCTGGGTGTAAATCTGCTCAAGTTTGAAGCAAAATAATTTCACAAATAAAATCCTAACACTTAAAAGAAAAGGAAAAAAGATGAAAAACATCGTAAAAAGTCTGTTGGTCGGAACACTTTCTGTGGCTGCGTTGGCAGTTTGTGCCGAAGATAAAACCATTCTGAATCTGACCTTTGATGAAGGTTTTGACAGTGGTGTATACGAATTCGGCAAACGCGGCAGTGCCGCACTGGTTCCTGCCGAAGATGGCAAAGGCAAAGTGCTTGCCCCGGTTGCAGCGGGTAAAAAAGGTCCGGCAGGTATCATTCTTTCCGGCGATGCGGCACCTGAGTTCACCTCCGAAGCATTCACTTTGAGCTTCAAGTTCAAATACACCGGCAAACCGCTTGCCGAACTGCCCAAAGGCATGTACGCATGGCTGTATGACTGCCGTTACCGCGGCAAGAGCGCCAAAGGCGGTATGTCAATCAACCTTTCTGCCAACCCCAAAGCTACTTCCATGAATATTTCCATTGGTTGCAAAGATGGCAAAACCGCTGGCGGCAGCTTCCGCGTTCCGGGTGCGGTCGACGGCAAATGGCACGAAGTGGTGATCACCGTTGCCCCCGGCAAACTTTCGTTCAGCTTTGACGGCAAAGTGCAGAACCGCGTCATGCTGGGCACTCCGGCGCCTGCCAGCCAGCGCCTGACCATTGGTGACTGCGTGGGTTCCAGTTACAGCCCGTTCTACGGCTTGATCGACGATGTAAAGCTGACCGTACCGGCAGCCCCCGCCGCAGCCGCAGCTCCGGCCGCAGCCGCCCCCGCTGCAAAATAAGCTCAAACTGCGTTTGATATTTTTGCACACAAGTACGCCATAAAAAGCGTACTTGTGAACAAAGAAATCAAACCAATAAACCTTGATGGAGAATGATTATGAGTATCAATGAAAGAGTACACTCCTTCCAGTTTACTGGAAGGAAACCCATGGGTTTCACCCTGATTGAACTTCTGGTAGTGATCGCCATTATCGCAATTCTGGCAGCAATGCTGCTGCCCGCATTGTCGGCAGCGCGGGAACGGGCTATGGCATCTAATTGCGTAAGCAATCTGAAAAATCTTGGCAATATTATTCACCAGTACGGTATATTGTCCGGCGGCAGCTACTTTTACAGCGGTAACGGTAAATCGTGGGTAACGCCACTGGTGAATATGGGGTTGGTGCAGAAAGATGGTTTGCTCCAATGCCCAAGCGTAAGACTCAAAAAAGCAGACCAAAACCACATCCGGGCGTATTCTGCGCCGTATGCTGCTGATGATGCACCGTATTTTATTTATGATACTACAAAATCCGGTATTGATCCCAGTAAGATGTATTTCATGGCAGACGGCTCGCTGAAAGGAGGTTCGACCTATCACCGGATGCTGGCACACAATGGTACTTCGGAAACATATTGCCGTCCATCCATCCGCCACAACAAGATGTGTAATCTGGTAATGGCAGATGGTCATGTGGAAACAGTCTTGGCAAAAGGGTTGAAGGTTTTCTATTCTTCTGTTGTAGCTGCCGGGTCACAAAAGGGGCAATGTTACTCCATATCTTACTACTGCGATCCGGAGATAACGACCAGCTATCCTAAAATTCCGTAAAACTAAAAAAAAAGGGGAGTGTTTATGCGTAATAAATTTACATTGATCGAGCTTTTGGTAGTAATTGCTATCATCGCCATTCTGGCGGCGATGCTGCTCCCGGCATTGTCAGCAGCACGGGAACGGGCGAGAGCTGCCCACTGTACCGGGCAGCTGAAAGATATTGCGCTGGCAATCCACCAATACGGAGTCGTTGCCGGAGGACCATATTTTTTCAGTCAGAACTCTGCCTCGCAGGATGTTGGCGGCAAAGATGGCAAAGAGATGTGGTCGGCTAAATTGATTGGATGCGGATTGCTGCAAAACAGCAATGTGGTTTACTGTCCCAGTTCCATTCGGGAAAAACCGGATAACCGCAACTACAGCTATGCTGCTGCTTATACTGCTGCTGCCAGTGGTGTTATGACTTATGAGGGAGCAAATCGAACCAACTGGGCAGGAACATCTGCTTCACCGGTGGATCCCAGCAATATCTATTTAGTTGGCGATGGTGCCCAATCCAACGGCAAGGCATTTTACCGGATGTTGCCAACAGATAACACCAGTTCAGGCTATGCCAGACCATACATCCTCCATGGCGGCACATGCAATCTGGCAATGGGCGATGGTCATGTGGAGTCTGCTTTGCCTAAAGCCCTGAAAAAGTTCTATGGACCGTTGCCGGTCAGCGGCACCAAGACCTCCGGCGGTATGAGATTTTATTCCGGAACTATTGCTTACTATGTAGACCCCAACCAACTGGGTTCCTATATTGCGCTTTGATATTTTTAACTGTAAAGGAGAGTAAGATGAAAAAACAGCAGACCGTTTCTGATGTTTTCGGTTTCACCTTGATCGAGCTTTTGGTGGTTATAGCCATTATCGCAATTCTGGCGGCAATGCTTTTGCCCGCACTTTCGGCTGCCAGAGAACGGGCAAAAGCTACAAACTGTATCGGACAACTCAAAGATATTGGCTTGGCGATCATGTCATATGGAACAATATCCGGTGGTATGTACTTTTTCAGCGAAAACGCCAGTTCCAGCAGTACTTCCGGCGATAAAAACGGCAAGATGCTATGGTCATCCAAATTGTTGAATTGTGGGTTGTTGCCCAATAAAGATGTTGTCTACTGTCCCAGCTCGCAGCGGGAAAAAGAGGATGACCGCAACTACAGCTATGCTGCTGCGTATAGCTCCGGTAACGGAGTGTTCAACCTTGACCCGGTAAACCGTACCAACTGGGCTGGAACCTCCTCTTTAACGGTTGACCCCAGCAATGTCTGGCTGTTGGGCGATGGAGCATACTCCAATGGCTACGCATTTTACCGTATGCTGCCTACTGATGGAACAACCAGCGGTTATGCCCGCCCGTATATTCTCCACAGCGGAACCTGTAATCTGGTTATGTCCGACGGGCATGTTGAGTCGGCTGTTCCCAAAAAGATGAAAACTTTTTATGGTCCGCTGCCTTCGGTCGGCACCAAAACCTCCGGCGGTATGCGTTTCTACTCCGGGGCTATGACCCATTATGTGGACCCCAATCAGCTTGGTTCATACCTGGCTATGTAATACATATATAGACAATCAACCTTTTAACTAAAAGATAAGGATAAAGAAATGAAAAAAACTCTTTTGACTGCGTTGCCCGCTGTTGCGGCGGCGGTGATGCTCTCCGGTTGCCTGTGCGGCGACAATGCTTGTGACAAAGCTTGCAACAAAGCTGCTGATTTCAGCAAACTCCCTGCCGGTCAGACCGGTATTTCCACCCTCGAACGGGTCAACAAGTTTTTTGATGTAGGCCCCGTTGCGGCTGATGTCAAGCTGGATCCCAATGTAGTTTACCCCCGGGGCAGCAAGTTCCCGTTCTCCTTTTACAGCGTAGGCGGCGGCTCCCCCGAAGGCCGTGGTAAGCTTCTGCCGGTGGCTGAAAAAATCGCCGATCAGGATCGTATCCTTGCCGGCGGCGTGACCCTCGTGGGCCCCCAGTACGAACTGAACAACGAAGCTGTCGAACTTGCCAAACGCGGCAAAGTTCAGGCGGTCTACACCATCAACCCCGTGGTGGATGGCGAAGCCATGATCGGCTCCAAGATCTTCGACAAATGGGCGCGTGCCCGCAAGCCCATCCAGTGGGATAAAATCAAAGCCTCCATCGCCGAACAGGTCAAGGCCGTTGCCAACAACCCCGAAATCGCTTACTGGGATCTTACTCCCGAAGAACTCCGCCCCTGGAGAAAGAGCGAAATGCAGTTCATCGAGATCGGTGCCGCCACCATCCGTGCCAACGACCCCCTCAAACGCCCCATTATGATGTATGACCCCGGTCACCGTACTGCCACCAGTCTGGCGACCACTTGCAAACATCTGGACTTTGTGGCAAAGGGTATGTATACCAACTATTCGGGCATGAAGACCCAGCGGGTCTGGAACCGTTACAGTGTGGAACAGATGACCGGTGCCCGCACCAAGCTCGGCCGGGAAAAGGATTTGACCGTACTGGCTCTGCCCGAAATGTTCCAGCAGCCCAAAACTGCTGAAGAAGAAAAGATGATCCCCACCTGGGTCCGCTACGACGCATATTGCTCGCTCTCTGCCGGGGCACAGGGTATCATCGTATTTTCCGCCAGCAAACGCAAGAACTTCCCCGCCTGGGATAAATACCTCACCAGCTGGCTTACTGTCTGCAAAGAGCTGACCGGCTCCGCCAACATCGGCAAAGCCTTCCTCTTCGGCGAAAGACGCAACGATTTGACCATGGAACAGACCCAGGGCCCCAAAACGGTTGAAATCGCCAAGAAAAAACTCAAGAAGACCTATCCGGCGGTCAGCTTTGAAAACATCGCCTACGACCACATGCGTTATGTCTTTGTTATCAACAACACCACCCAACCCGTTGCCGGTGTGATCGACGGCTTGCCTTACAGCAGCGAAATCAAAGTCAAACCCCTCTGGGGCGGCGAAGAAACCATGACCGTTCCCGAAGGCAACTGGGAATACGAACTGCCCCCCTACGGCGTAGCCGGCTGGGTGCTCTATCGTGAAAAGTAATTTGTAAAGGGTAGTAAGGCACTTGGGGAAGAGGGAAAAAACTTTTCTGGATCGGTTCTTTCCTCTTCCCCGACTTGTCACGGCGTAGCCCGCAGGGCGAAGACGGAACCCCAACTCCCTTTTCCAAACCTTTTACTGGCACTTTATTTTTGCCTTGCAAAAATAAAGTGCCGATCTTTTTTAAAGATAGATGGCGGCTTGGGATTTATGAGAAAATATGGGAGGGTATGGGAGAGTATGGGAATATTGCCGCCCCAAGCAACATTATGTGTGGCGGCTGGCTTGTCCTCCGAAGCCTCCGGCGTAGGAGGATGCCGCAATACACCGCATACGCCCGGCTTCGTTACACTACGCCGCGGCTTGCGGGCAATAGGATAGTTGGCGGCTTTTGTGGGAAGTATTGGGAAGGTTTGGGAAAGTTTGGGAGTTTTTGGGTGCATTGCCGCCAGCATAGCAACATCGTGTGTGTGGGTAGCAGATATTACCCAGCGCGTTGCTTGCGAGGGCAGAGCGTCAACCGGCTGCAGCGGGCTTTGCCCGCTTCCCAATTCTTCCCAAACCCTCCCAACACTTCCCAATTCCATCGCGCGGAAATCCGGCTTCGTTACACTACGCCGCGGCTTGCGGGCTTTGTAAACTTATATACTGTACCCCAGTACCTTGCAGATTTTTTCGCAATCCAGCAGATGGCAGTCGGCGTTGCCAAATTTGCCCCGGGTGATGGCTCCGGCTTCGTCAAATAGCTTTTCCAAACTTCCGTAGTATCCGTTACGCCCTCCCCCGCAATGGCGGTGCTGGGGGCATGGTATAACATTACCATTATAGTCCACGACCTCCAACGGCTGCCGATTTTCGGTGAGCAAGCCGGGAAGTTTCAGCCACTCGTCGCAGCCGTGGAGAAAGGTGTTGCAGCTTATCCCCGTACCGATAAAAAGTATCTTGCCTTTACGCTGTAAAAGTTTCCACCACGGCGAACCCACTGCTCCGGGGGTGTCAAATGTTTCGTGCATAGCCACAAATTCAGCTGCATCACGCCCAAACGCCGCCAGAGAATGGGTGGGGTGCAAGCTGCGGATAACGCCGCACCGCTTCCGGAACAACTCCGGCAATATACCGGTACATGCCGGAGTATTTTTGACATCAAACCGGGGCTGTTCAGCATTTACATCCCGGTAGCTCAAAGTGGGAAATGCCAGCAAGCCGGTGTCTTTAAAGTAATCCATAAGCATATCCAGCACGGTATCGGCACCGCCGGCAACTTCGCCGATGGACTTCATAGAGGAGTGGATAAGCAAGGTATCCTTGGGGGAAATCTGCAAATTCTGCAAATCTCTTTTCAAATCTTCAGCAGTAAACATAAATCATTTTTCCTTCTTGAAACGGATGATTTCGCCGGGTTTCAGCGGATAGATTTTCCCATCTTTGCCGATGTAAACTATTTCGCCGGAGTTGTTGCGAACCATATAGTTATGGTCTGCCCACTCCAGAGCTTTCACGGCGGCAAGGTATTTATATATTTCGCCAAAAGTGGCGTTCCAGATTTTTTCCTTGCTCATAGTTTTGCAGAACTCTTCCACCAAACGCCAATCATCTTCCTGCTTATACTCCCAGCTGTGCCCCCACAGGGTGCAGAGCTTGAGTTCGCCATCATTGCTTTCGGCGGCGAACCGCTTGGCTATCCCAGCAAGGTCGGCGGGGACGGCTTTGGCGGTGGGCTCCCAGCACATAAAGTTTTCGGGCAAGGAAAAAGTATTGTGGCTTTTAGTGCCCCGGGCGTAGACTATACCGGCAGTTTTCAAAGCCGCTTGTGCGTAATCCGGTGCCCCGAAAGTGCTGCCGTTGGGCCAGGCGTGACCGTTGACGATGCGATCGCTTACAGCTTCCAGCACCTTGCGGTCGATCACAATATCGTTGACGATCTGATTGGTGGTGGTCAAAGTTGCCGTAGCGTGTCGCAAGCCGTGGGTGGCAAGTTCGTGATCTTTGTACCACGCCATTTTGCCGGGAGCTTGAGCAAGGATGTTGCCGCTGATATTGAAGGTGGCTTTGCAATTATATTTGCTCAAAAGTTTTGCCAAACGCTCGTCGGTTTCTTTGCCGTCGTCAAAGTTGAAAGAGAGAGCTTTGCGGCTGCCGTCGGGGAAAAATATCATTTTATCCACCGGGGCAATGACCGGCGTGGGGGTTTTTGGTGCCGCTGCCGGAACGATTTCCACTTTCTTTTCCTTGCTCCAAACCATGGTTTCGCCGGGGGCAAGTTTCACCTTTTCGCCGTGGATGGTAAAGTAAAGCGTTACGGAGCTGTTGTTGTAAAGTTTGCTGTTATCCATAGTTGCGGTAATGTTGCGGTAAGCTGTAAGATAACGGCAAATCTCAATATTGGTTGCGTACCAGATATCAGGATTGTTGCTTAACTTTTTGCAGAAATTTTCCATTACATGCCAGTTGTTGTCTTTGTCGAATTCGTAGCCGTGGCCCCAAATGTAGCACAAACTTATGACTCCGCCCCAGGGCTTGTAATCTTTATATTTTTCAGCAATGGCATCAATATCATGCTGATGTTTGGCAGTGGGCCGCCACAACATAAAGTTTTCCGGCAAACGGAAATCAAAGGTAGGCGTACAGATCCTTGCATAATAGACCTGATTTTCCTGCAAAGTTTCAATAACCGATTGCGATGCACTGGCTCCGGGATAGGCAAATCCCCGCACCGGATACCCGGCAATATTGCTCAAAAAGTTAAGATCGTCCTCAATTTCCTGCTGCTGGACTTTCTTGGTTTGCCGGGGCATAGTTTTGTGATTTTTGCCGTGGCTGGCGATTTCGTGCCCGGCGTACAAACTTGCGAGTTCGTCAGCCGGGAGAAATGTGCGGTACCCCAAGCGGTTGCTGGAAATATTGAAGGTGGCTTTCATGCCGTATTTATTGAAAATTTTTACCAGTTTACGGTCGGCAAAAACTCCGTCATCGTAGCTGAAAGTCAACGCTTTATACTTCCACTCCGGGTAGGTAAGTCTGACATCTGCGGGAAACAAACCGATCAACGCCGCCATAGCTGCGGCAACTGCACTCACATCCATAACCAATACTCCTTAAAAAATTATTTTGATAAAATATACAGCTATAATTTGAATTTTGCAAAAAAATACTCCGCAAGTTCCAACAGAAGGTGCTTGCGGAGTATTGCTGATATGATTTGCTAATACCTTTACTTGCAATGTAAAAAGAGCGATTTGCGGTAGGCTCGGATCTCATCCAAAGCGTTGTTGACCTGCCGGATCTTCCACTCCAAATGCCACTTATCGCACACATATTCCATGGAAGGTTCCCAGCCCAGACGGGAGTCGAACTCCACAGCGGGAATGGTATCGCGGACATTTTCCAGCTCGGTGTGTGCCAGAGCCTCGATTTTATCAAGGTACTCGCCCGCAGCTTCGGCGGTGGTGCAAGTGATCATTGCGGTATTGAGCTGATACCACTTCTTTATATTCATGGTGGTTCTGACCGAATTGCGGATAAAGTGGCCCAGAGCTTCCAGACGGCGGGCTTCGTTGCGCTTATTTTCATCGGCTTTTTCTATTGCCATGGCGGCTTCTGCCAAACCATCATTCCATAATTCCAGCATCTTGCCCAGCGATTTCAACTCTTCGGGGTAGCGGAGAAATCCCGGTGTCTGTTCGCTGTTTTCGTAGGGCTGATAAAATGTATTGATGATCCGGTAGCCGAAATGTGCGTGTTCAGCGGTTGGGAACTGCACCTCTTTGCTTGCCATCGTCCGGGAGATGTTGGGGTGAAAGACAAATGGATATGCCGCCCCTACCCGCCACGGCCCGTATTGATCTTCGTTGCTGGCAATGTAGTGATCCATTGCTTCGCTCCAGAGTTCCCACGCTTTGAGTACATGATTTGCGGCATTTCTGCCGTAATCCCGGATGGCGATCTTGCGGAGCAATTCATCGTAATCTACTTCAAACTCATCCCAGGATGTCCATTTCCCCAGATCGGCAGCCACGCTGTTCCACCAGCCGTAATGATGGGTTGTGTAGTGGCGGTGCATGTTATAATCGTAATAGGCTTTGCGTAAATTCAAATTGCGTTTCAGCAGTTTCCGGGGTGCCGGAACCAGCGGCACACAGCCGAAATCCCAGGCTATACCGGCAGTATTGACATTGCCTTGCAGCTCTATACCGTATTTATGAGCGGTTTCGCACTCGCTGGTAAAGTAGTAGCCGGGGTCTTCGGCACTTATGGTGTAATCCATTACCGGAGTGTGCAGAGAACCAAGTTTGCGTGGAGTGAATATTTCGTAGCAGACTGACAAACTCACCTTTTCCGGAAATCTTGCCAGAAACTTTTCCCGGAACTCCAATGGTTGATACCCCCAGTTGTAGGTGCTGAAACATACATCGATATCGGGGTTGATCTTATGCACCGCCCGCTCAATACATTGTATATATGCCGGGTAGTCGCTGCAAGGATACCACCCCGGGCTGGGTTTGTCGGTCATGGGTATACCATCAACAATGCTCATCCGTCGTGGTTTGCCGGTGGTGTGGGGGTCTTTGCTGGGGAACTCCAACGCTTCGCCGCACAAGCCGATGCCTTTGACTTTGGGGTATTTGCTGATGATCTTGCCGTAAACGCTGTCAAAAACCTCCTGCGCGTTGGGTTCGTCGGGATGGACAAAGGTTTGGATGTAGTTATGGAAAACCGTGTCGATCCCCAACCGTGCCGCCCGCTCGATTATATCATTAAAATCGCAATAGCCGATGCGGTTGCGGTCAATGCCCACTAAAAAGAGGTCTATGGTATCGTATCCGGCATGGAGCAGAGCTAAAAGTTCCTCATCGGGGTAATAGTCCAACCCGGTGCCGGAATGTACGATCCTTGTGTCGTACAAAGGTTTGCGGATCATGGTGCCAAGTTCCAAAACCGGCGCACCTTCCAGATTCATGATATCTTCCAGATGGATAGTACCGCGAAAACTCATTTTGTCGGCGGCGGCTTTCAAACAGATATGGTCTGGCTTGACTTCCACAGTAAAGCCACGATCCAGAGATTCATCCACTTCCACCCACAGAACTTTTTCGCCGTCGGTATGAGTTATTGCCAGCGGCAACTCCATGGAGATATCCAGATATTCCTGAAAATCCCGTACTGCGATTTGAGTTATACTGCCAGCATCGGCACCACACCCCAAACGCCAACTGTTATCCAGCATTACTTCGTTTTCAGCAGCCAAACGCTGACTGTTGCGCATATTTTTGCGGTGATACTGCCAATGGCGTTTCCGGAAATCGTAATTTCTTTCGCTCATAGTTTTCACCCCGCTTATGCCAAACCCAAAGAGATTTCCACATCCCGTGAAGCAGCTTCCAAAGCTGCATCGCCATATTCAGCGGCAGCTTCTTTGCCAGCCCGGGCGTACCAGAGCGTGCCATCTATACGGTCAAGCTCCACGGTTTCCGGATAGATTGCCATTGTTTCGGAAGTTTCCAGCTTACCGGCATGATCACCGGGGTATTTTTTGCAGTGATCGTTCAGATCATGTTCCCGCGTGGTGTGGATCTGTATCCAGTTAAAGGGGTTGTTGGCTCCGGAATAGTAGTTGCTGAATTTTTCCGTACCCCACCAGCCCTCGCCGGACTCTTTTTCCAGCCAGCTGAAAATCGTCTGCCGACCGGCAATGCGGAACGCCAGATCAGTAGGCATCCCCTGCCGGAATTCTTCGGTCTGGTGCGCTATAAAACAATGGATGTTGCGGAAACCCACCCGCAGCAGACCGTGGAAAATATCTTTGGCTGCGGGGATGAGTTTTTCTGCATCCACATGCACCGTACCGTTGTTTTCCGGCGCAGCTACCGCCAGCGACGCCGCTCCGTAATAAAATGGCGGCAGCACCACGATCTCCGGGTGGCGGGCTTCCACTCTTTCAATAACATTTATACAAGTAAAGCAATCCACCCCCAACGGCAGATGTTCGGCGTGGTATTCCACCACCCCCAGCGGCAGAACCACGGGCACATTGTTTTTGATAGCTTCCCGGATTTGATAAGGCAGCATTTTGAGGTATTGCATAACATTCTCCTTGATTAAAGTGTATAATACAGTTTCAAATCGCTTCCACATTACAATATAAAGCATAAAAACGATATTTTCAACAACAGAAAAAACTTTTTTATAAAAAACTTGACTGATACACTTTTTTGTGTTATATTATTCCATTATGAAAAAAACCGAACAAATATATCGTGCTCTGAAAAAGCTGCTGGATGAAAATTTTTATCCGGCAAACTCCCGTTTTCCCTCGGAAAGCAGCCTTGCCGACCAATATAATGTCAACAAAATGACCATGAATAAAGTAGTTTCCATGCTGGTCAACGACGGTTATCTGGTGCGGGGCGTGCGGGGTGCCGGGACCCGGGTGTTTGAGCGGCGTTTTGCATTGAAAGGAACTATTGCGTTTTTCTCGCCTTTGACCAAATACACTGTGGAAGTTTTGCAGGGCGTTTACCGGGAGTGTGCCCGCAGCAACTTTGCTGTAATCGTGGAATCGCCGGAAATCGAAGACTTCCCCCACCGGGTACAGCTGTTGCGTGCCAACAAGATCCACGGCGTGATCAGTGCAACTTTCGGTACACCACTTTTGCCTGATGATATGCTGTTAGCTTGCGTGGATTGCGAGCCAACGATGAACCAGCCGGAAAACATCCGCTTCATCAACAGCGATAACTACCTTGGCGGCAAAGAAATAATGAGCAAGATCATCGAACGGGGCCACCGGGAGATATTGATTTTTTCTATGGAAAGATTCAACCGCTCACTTGATGCACCCAATACGCCCCGGGTACGGGGTTTTTACGAAGCCATGCAGCAAAACAATATCGTTGATCTGGAAGAACGCACCTTTTTCAGTGCCAACAACTCCCTTGCTGATGCGGAATATTTTTTGCAGAACTATTTACAGCGTTTTCCGGCAACCACATTGATCGCCTGCGACTCCGACCCGGCGGCAGAACTTATTCATACCGCCGCATTGAAACTGGGTTTGGATTGCCCCGGTGAAATCGCCCTCACCGGCTTTGGCAATGTAAGCAAGCTGCCCATAGCCACGGTGGATCAAAATCCCGTAAGGCAAGGCGAACTGGCTGCCCGCAGCCTGATCGAAGGATTGTCCGGCAACTGGGCAAATGTACCACTTGATAACAAAGTAACGACTTCGGTGGTAAATCTGGAACATATACCAATAAAATTGCACTCTTCCTGATAAAAAAAAGCAATTTTCAGCACTATTTTTGCCTCTTAGGTCTTGACAACAGTGCAAAAATGTTATATACTTATTTACATAAGGATTTTTTGTATAGACAAAACATATATCAAACGACAGGAGCAGTCATGAAAAAATTTTCCGGCAATGAAGGGAGAGTTGCTGTATTGGGTACCAATACAGCTGTCCCGGGACAGCGTTTTACTTTGATCGAACTTTTAGTGGTAATTGCCATCATTGCCATACTTGCAGCAATGCTGCTCCCGGCATTGAGCAGTGCCAGATCCTCGGCAAAGAGTGCGGCATGTACGGCAAACCTCAAGCAAATCAATATTGCAATAAATATGTACGCCGATGAGAATGACGACTACCTGCCGCCCTCTTCGATGAAAAATGGCGATAGTTGGATGCTTTATATATCAAGTACCAAAGGCGATAATGGTTTGGTATTCAAGAACAATTTGAAAACCCAGAGTTCTTTCCATTGTCCTGCCGAAACGGTCGATTTCGGCAGTCACACAGAAACAAAAGCCCAATACGGTCATTATGTAGCCAATATATATATTTTAGGCAGCAAAGGCACCTCCAGCAATCGCGACCGGGTCTATAAGCGGGGTGTTTTTGAAGACCCCGATGAAGCTATTATGATCGGCGACGGCTTTAAACTGGACGGCAGTACCGCTTCCCAGATACGCCATTTCAGCTTCCGGCACGGCTCCGGCGATACCAGACCTTTGGAAACTAATGGAAAATCTGCCGGAACTGAAGTTGCCGGTCCCGGCGGCTTGTGCAATATACTTTATGTATCAGGTGCCGTCCGTCCGATAAATATGTCCATGTTGTACGGCGCCCCAAGTTCCGGCAACGGTTTGCAGCGGGATAAAAGCGGCAAGATGGTTTGCGGCCCCAGCAAATACAAAGGAAGCGTTCTCTGAAAAAATTTTCCGGCAAGATAAAAAAATGCTTGCAGTTGAACAGTCAGACTGCAAGCGTTTTATTTTCTGTATTTTTTGATAAATATACCGGCAACGGATCCGGTTTTTGCCCTGTAACTTATCTCTGATCAAGGTGCAAATAATCATTTTTGCTTTCCGGAGCAGATAAATAAACAGCTGTCGTGCTTGAAAAAACCTTCGTTCCGGTTATGGAAAAGCTTTTGTTTTAAGTTCAAAAGGGTGTTTTCTGCCCATCCGGCAAGACCGGCAAACAAAAAATACACCCACTTCCCAATCACTTGCCGGAGTAAAAGTTTTCCCGCAAATCAATAGTTATCTTCGTTATCCGGTTCGGCTACCTGCAAGATATAATTCTTGATGCTGGTAGCACGGATCTTGCTGTCCTGGATGGTGATAACATCGACCTGACCTGCCATACGCAAGTTGTTCATGGCGTTGGGGTGATTCATCACCGCCTTTTCCGGCTCCGGCTTATTGATCCCCGGGAACGGTGCCATATCACAAAAGATCACCGAATCCGGGTTATCTCTGCCGACCAAAACCCGGTCGCCTATTGCATAGGAGCTTGTCAATTTCACTTCGTTACAATGTCTTGCCATATAAAAGCAGTAACTTAATACACTGTCATTGAGCATCGGATCAGTTGTTGCCGGATTATATCCCCAGAAACTGGTGTCGCCGGGGCATTTGTAGACTTGCTCGCTCAACATGTTGGAGCTGGTCACATTGCCGAAGTATTTATTTTGAGTAAGCCGGCTGGGGGCTGCCGATGAGTCGCAATAATGCCCGGTAACATAAGCTCCATTGCCGCAAGTGCAGCTGGCATATTTGTTATGCATAAGAAATGAATTATGATCATTGGCGTACATGTGCATAGCCATACCGATCTGCTTGAGCTTGCCTGTACAGTTGGCACTTTTTGCCCGTTCCCGGGCTGCTGAAAGTGCGGGCAGAAGCATCGCTGCCAATATGGCAATAATGGCAATAACTACAAGGAGCTCTATAAGGGTAAAGCTGTTCAGCTTTACCCGACCATGGTCGGAATTTCTTCCATTCAATAACTTTTTCATAGCACTCTCTTTCTGTAAAAATTATAGACTTTTTATAATCAACAAATGGTTTCTTATTTATAAGTATACAACATTTTTCCACATTTTTCAAGGGTAAAATGTTATATTGTCTTAAATTTTATCCTTCAGCAAAACCTCCGGTAAAGGCGGTGTTGATGATCGTGTGCGTTCCCCGGCTGGTGGTGGAGGGCATCAACGGAGTGAACATCATAGCTTTGACTTCCGGAGCAAGAGCTTTATAAACATCGGCGGCTTTACTGCTCAACAACGGCCGGTCAAGCTGCCGCAGTGCCATTGCCGAAGCTATCCATGAGTTTGTCCAGCCGGTTTCCACACACCACGGGCCCCAGCCGGAGTCGGCGGCACTGCCGAAAAATTCCCAGATATCGTAGTCAAAGCCCCGCAGCCACGCTCCGTCGAGATATTTCTGATCTTGCGTGGTTGCCTGGATACGGCAGAAAAATTCTGCCATTTTATCGGCGGCGGCTTTGTAGCTTGCCTTGCCGATGGCCTTATATGCTTCGTGCAAACCCATGAGTGCATAGTTTACCGAATAGAGCAAATCGCAAGCCGGGTCGCCATTGAACTGCACCAATGCACATTCGCCTTTGCCGTGGTCGGCGTTGCAAGTGGGCGACGGGTAATGCCCCAGCTCCCGCTTGCCCATAACTTCGGCAACAGTGCCGAATCCGTTGAGTTTTTCCACAAAAAAGTCGGCAACTCTTTCCAGCCACGCCCGGTGTTCGGGGGTATCGTCAACTTCCACAAGCATAGCGTAGGGCAGCAGGATGCGGCACCAGTCGCCGGTGGCACCATTCTGCCAATAAAAATCGGGGAAGACCTTGTTGGCTTCCTGCAAAGCGGCGATGGCACTTTCCAGAAAGTCCTTATCGCCGGAGAGTTTATACAGCTGACAATTCAACGCCCAGTGCCATGCCTGATAGTGGGGGTGGCACTTTTCGTAATTGTTCTCCCGGTAATACATCCAGGTTTTATTGTTCTGGAAGTGTTCGGGCTGAACCAAACTCGGGGTCCGCAAACCGTTGGAGCCGGTGGTTCGCAAAAGTGAATAGCCAAGCTGCAAAAGTTTCCTGGCATGTTTGGGATTTTCCAGCAGATCTTCAGCTAAAATCGCCCCCAGTGCGGCACGGGAGTTGTCGTCGCCGTAGACTGAACGGTTGCTGTCGTCAAAAAAGAGCGAACCGAAGGTCTGGCTGGCTTGACAGCAATCTCTTACTTTCGGAGTATCCAGCATGGTTTTGATCAAACCTTCTGCCATTTCCTGCCCTGCCCGCTCGCCATTGATAACATAGTCCAAAGCACCC
Source organism: Victivallaceae bacterium (assembly GCA_045585955.1). Classification (GTDB taxonomy): domain Bacteria; phylum Verrucomicrobiota; class Lentisphaeria; order Victivallales; family Victivallaceae; genus SIG78. Next base: position 26,779 of record JAZMZK010000091.1, on the reverse strand, counting down.
ACGGCGGCACATTCTCCGAGGCAATCGCCCCGCAATGCAGGCATTATCCACTGCCTGCCGGTAACATCGATAACCGAAGTGCAGCCTTCAAACACCCCCATATTGCCGTGGTGATTGTAGATCATTTCCCGGTAGAACCATTCGGCGTTGCGCTTGAAAGCAGTTTGTTCGGCATCGGCGGGTAAAAGCTCTTTTGCCTGATAGGTGGGGCGTACCGAAAGAGTGTATTCCAGCGGCTTGACCACATTGCTGCTGCTCAAAAATGCCAGCAGTTTGCCCATAACGATCTTCCAGTCGCAAGCCGGAGCAAAGCGGCTCTGGATAAAGCTTGCCAGCGGAGTAACACTTATAAGAATATTTTCACAATCGGGTGCTTTAAACAAAAGGGGCAGTTTTTCTGCATCGTCCAACCCGAAACAGGCATCACGGTAACCGGCTACCCGGGCGGCGACCAGATGAGCTTTGACCGGGCTTTTGACCTCACGCAGCACAAAATTATGCTGGGTAAGGATGCGGCACACCGGCAAACCCAACCAATCGTCGGCAACTACGGAACGGGCTTTGAAGCTGTCGGCGTAAATTTCGTCGCCAAACTCCAAGCCGGGGTATCCAGCCGGGCACTCCAAAAGAACTTTAGCTTCGTTCTTACGGGCAAGAGCTAATATATTTTCCAATTTTTCTGCGGAAGGATTTTCCACAAATTCCACATTTTCCGGCAAAAAACCTTTGATATCGGCTTTTGCCCGGGGCTTGAACAATTCTATCCAATAACCTTGCATGATACAGATCCTGTTTGATTAAAGAGTTATTTCCATTTCGGTATTATCGCCGAAGTCCAGAGTGCGTTCTTCAAGTTCGCTTCCCGCATAGACCCAACAAGTTACCACGCCGGAGCCATACGCCATAAGTTTGCCCGCACCATTTTTACGAATATACAAATCAGTGCCGGAAACCAGTGCTTTATCGCCGTAAATGCGGACAAACCGCATATCCCGTTCAGGCACATCCATTTCAAACGCCCAGTCGGGAGTGTTTACGGTCACAGTTTTGATATTGCTTTTGCTTGTCCAATCGGTATTGAGCAGCATCAGCAATGCGTCAGCACCATCGTCGGTATTCTGCCAGTGCGTCCAGAAAATCTCTCTGGAAGAATCATCCACAAAGTATTCGCCCCGGACTTTTTCCGCCAATGCCGCTGTGACCACTGCACTGAACTGCTGGAACTTTTCGTGACCGGGGTATGCCCAGATGGTCAGAGTGTAGACCCAGCCCGCACCCAGCTTGTAACGCACCAGCAACGGTTTGGCGGTGGAGGCATCAAAAATCACCACTTCGGCTCCGGCAAGCTCAATATCAGCAGCAAAACCCAAATCATCTTCATTCACATCGTCGTTGGGCGCTGCGGAGAGTTCAACAACAGGCAGCGTTTCACGCCACGCACAGTTCCACTGGCCGGAGAACTTTTCGCCCCTGCCCTTGACTCTGATACCGGCAATTTCGCTCAAATCGCCATCATTCCACAAAGCAAGATCGTTGAAATCACGCAAAAAGTCCCGCTTGACATGGGTGCTGAACTGGGGTATACCTGTTAAAAGTATGCCGCCATTTTTCACATAGTTCGTCAGCTTTTCCATATCTTCAGCAATGGCGGTGTTCCAACCCAGATTCAGCAGGAGTTTGTATTGGTTGAAGTAATCCAGCTTAGCTTCCACCGGCACTTCGTCAAAGTCGCCGTAGGGGTTGCCGGAGAAGAAGAAACGGCGTTTGTCGTACTTCTGGCGCAGCGGCTGGGTGTTGGCTCCCGGCATAAGTACATCCAGAACCTGACGGCATTTTTCCGGCTGTTTGTGTCCCCATTCGGGAGCGTTGTTGCCGAAGTAACCCCAAACCGAGTAATCGGGAGTCTGCTCCACATCGCAGATAAATCCGTTGAAAGGTGCGGCGTAACGGCCTTCCAGAAACGCTATATTACGCACACATTTGCCGCTGCGGGGATGGGTTTTTACAAACTTGTAGAAATCTCTGGTCATATCCCGCTTGCCCTTGGTCAGCAAATCGTCCCAGGTCTGGCGTTCTTCCTTGAAGAGCACAAACAAGCTGTCCTCTTCGTAGATCATATTTGCCCCCATCACCCAGGGCTGGAAAATGCTCAAGTAATACAACCCCAGATGACTTTCGTAAAAGGGCTGCATGGGGTGGTGGATGGCAATGTGTACGCCCCACTCGCCGGAGCCGAGGGCTTCAGCTGCCGGTCGGGCCTGACTGCAAAGGTGCATAGTATGAGGTACCATAGTTTCTGTACGCATAAAGTCCGCACCCGCTAAATAGCAGTAACGGTGGCCGCCGGAAGCGTCGCCGAAGGCACATTTGCCGCCGGCGTTATGGGCACGGTCGATTTCGATCTTCAAATAATCCTGAAACTTTTCGCTGGCTTCTTTCATGTCATTTGAAGCGTAAGGCTCTTTGGGGTCACGGGCGTAGACTGCACCGGGGTATTCGTGGCGGCCTACGCTGTGGATCATTTCGCCCGCTCCTTTGATCAGATTGCCGTCGTCAAAGTCGGTGGCAGCCTCCACATAAATACCGTGCTTGCAACAGAAATCAGCCCACTTGTAAAGCAGTTCGCCCTTGACCGGGCGGCCGGTGCGGTTGTTTTTGCCGTAAAGAAAACTGCGGAAGACCACCAGATTGCCCAGCTGTGTCCGCCAGGTGTAATCCAACAGCCAATCCATAAAGCCGTTGTCGTCGTGGGGTACAACGGTCATATCGTAGCCCACGGTTACGGGTATTTCTTCGGTGGGAAGAGCGTAAACTTCCGGTATACACCCGGCCTTGCCGTTAGCTTTGATAACAACATCTTTACCGGGAGCATCAAGAGTGAACTCGAACTCGTTCCAGCCGGGAACTGCTTCGATAGTCTGGCTGCCGGTGGGGTATTCCAGAGTGATCGTATCATTTTTTACCGCAAAAACCTTGCCGATAACTTTTTCGCCAACCAACGCCCAAGCTGGCAGGCTCAACTGCAAGTGATCGTAACCGCAGGGCTGGAAAATCAGCCGGTTGAAGAGCAAATAGGCTTCGGGATGAGTATTTTCAAAAGTTATAGTGTGTTCCCCGGGAGCGGCCTGTACCCGATACCAGATATCTTCCAGCATCTGCATAAAGCCGTCGTGTTCCCGGAAAAAGTGGGTCTTGGAACCGGCTTTCTCGCCATCTATATAAATATTGATGGTAAAATCATCGTGGAATTGCAGCTCTTTTTCCGGAGTGTACCCCGTGGGCGGTGCTGCCATAATAAGCATGTGCAGCAAGGTTTCGTTGTAATCGAATTTGCCCTTTTCCACCGTCAACGGCATGGAGAGTTTGCCCGCTGGCGGCAGCCAAGCTGAAGTCATGCGGCCCCAGCTGCGGAGTTCAAGGTTGTTTTGTTCAGCTATTTCATTGGCTTCATAAACCTGCTGCCCGGCCTTGGGTGCGGGCCGGAACCAGATGTACCCGGTGCGGGTAATGACCACATTGCAGCAAAGATATTTGTAGCCCACCGGGAAAACGATGCGGCCGTCTTCGATTATCTGCTGGGCGGAAAATTCCCATGTACCGCTTTTGGTCACCAGTTTGAATACGCTGTTTTCGTCCACCTCGGCGACTACCCGCACACCGGAAATGCCCCGGCGGGTGCGGCTCTGAAAGGAAGTACCTGCAAGTTCAGTTTCGTGGGCACAATGGCCGGGACCGTACCAGATCACCGGGTAATCAAGTTTGAACATCTTTTCGATTTTACCATTCTGGCACTCCAAGTGGCCGTCCCACTCAAAAAATGGGTGATAATGACGGCGGGAATACAAAAATTGATACCCCCAGTCGATCCTGAAATCAAGCTGCATAATATTCTCCTTGACAGTTATTTTTATGTAAAAAAAATAGTATTAATACAAGATACACTTTGAAATGCCAAAAAGCAATATTTCAACCATAAAATCTCCGAATAATCAGCTTATTATAAAATAAACCACCGGAAAATTTGCAAAAAATGCGATCTGGTATTATTTTAATAGTTAAACTATTTAATCATACTAAATTTTTAACCCCGTAAACAAAAGGTTAAAATCTTGACTAAATCAATAAATAACAGCGAATCCGTGTGGCGTAATTTAATGCGTCTTGCCGATCGTTTGAGCACTACCGGCGTGACCGACTGCGATCTGCCCAGCCGCCTGCCCTTATCCCAGTTGCGGGTGGTGGGTGTGATCTACGACCGGCATCCGGCAGGCGTCATGCTCAAAGATATTGCTGACGAGCTTAAACTCACCCCGGGAGCTATTTCCCAAACCGTGGATGTGCTGGTGCGGGAAAATCTGGTGGAACGCACTACCAGCCCCACCGACCGGCGTGCCATATTGCTGCGGCCCACCGCCGCCGGTTTGGAGCTTAAAGAACAGCATGCCCGGCAGATCAATGTTGTAATGCAGACTATCAGCAAGGATGTCAAGGACGAAGATTTTGATATTTTTGTCAAGGTTCTCGCCCATTTATTGGAACAAATCAACACACTGCAGCCGCCCAACAAGTAAGCACAGTGTACTGTAAAATAAAAAAAATTCAAATTTTTAATTTTGGAGAAAAACCATGAAAAAAACTCTGCTCACCGCTGCTTGCGGCACATTGATCGCCGCCGCAGTTACCGCCGCACCGCCGGCAATGCCCAAACCCATCGTGGTTGCCGGTAAAGTCGTTGCTCAAGACAATATCGAACACCGCCGCTATGCCGGATTGGTTTCTGCCCCGGCAGTGGTTCAGCTGGTGCCCCGGGTTTCCGGAGAACTGCTGAAAGTCGGGTTCCAAAACGGCGATTATGTCAAAAAAGGTCAGATGCTCTACACCTTTGACCGCATCCGTTACGATGCGGCAGTAAAGAGTGCCCAAGCCAAGATCGCCGAGTGCAAAGCCCACTTGGAATATGCTCAAAACAGCTATAACCGTGCCCATAACCTCTACGGTCAGAACGCCGCAAGTAAGGATTCTCTGGAAAATACATTAAGTTCGCTGGAAGCCTACAAATCCAGTCTGCTGGCAGCCGAAGCCAATCTCATTACCGCCAAAGATGATTTGGATAACACTGTTATAACCGCCCCCATGGATGGCGTTATCGGCGTGACGAATTACACCGAAGGCAACTACATAACCCCTTCTGCCGGAACACTTGCCACCATCAATCAGGTAAGCCCGATCCGGGTGCAGTTTGCCATGAGCAACCGTGACTTTCTGCAAATGTTCGGCACTCTGGATGCTCTGAAAAAGGAAGCCCGGCTGGCTTTGAAGCTCGCTGACGACAGCACCTTTGAAGAAGTCGGCAAAGTAGCCTTCGTGGACAACGCCGCCAACCGCCGTACCGATACTATTCAGATTTATGCTGAATTCCCCAACAAGGCACACAAACTTATCCCCGGTTCCACCGTTTCGGTGTTGCTGGATCGGGAGATCGCCAAAAACCGCCCCGCCATCACTCCTTCGGCAGTGATGCACGATGGCAAAGGTGCTTTTGTTTATGTGTTGGATAAAGATAATAAAGTGAGCCGCCGGGATATCGTTACCGGTTCTGAACGGGGCAAATATATCATTGTGGAAGAAGGCTTGAACATCGGCGAAACTATCATTATCGACGGCACCCACAAAGCCCGCCCGGGGATGGAAGTGGAACTTGGCAAGTAAGATTTGAGGAGCTGATAATATGTTTTCAAAGATATTTATTGAACGGCCCCGCTTTGCCATGGTCATAAGCATTGTATTCGTGCTTATGGGCATTATGGCGGTCACCCAGCTGCCGATCGCCGAATATCCGGAGATCGCACCGCCCCAGATCACAGTATCCACCACCTACGCCGGTGCCAGTGCCGGGGTGGTGGCAGATACGGTGGCTATCCCCATTGAAGATGAACTCAACGGGGTGGACGATCTGCTCTACTTTTCCAGTACCTGCGACAATCTGGGGAACTACAACTGTTCGGTTACTTTCAAAAGCGGTACCGATTCAGATATGGCTATGGTCAATGTGCAGAACGCTCTTAAGCGTGCCGAACCCAAACTGCCTGACGATGTCAAGCGTGTAGGGGTCAATGTTGACAAGCGAACCGGCGATATGCTGGCGGTGTTCGTCTTTATGACCGACAAAAGCAAAATGTCAGTCATTGAACTCAACAACTATGTAAACACCACCATCAAAGACCCCATTTCCCGTATCGACGGGGTGGCGGCTGCCGAAGTTATGTCCGCCCAGGTGTTTTCCATGCGTATCTGGCTTGACCCGATCCGTATGGCAGGGTTGAGCGTTTCCACCAACGAGATCGTAGCGGCTGTTCAATCCCAGAACATTCAGGCTGCCGCCGGTACCATCGGTTCGGAAAACTCCAGCGATTACATCGAATACAAACTCAATGTGCAGGGTCGTTTGAAGACCGAAGAAGAATTCGGCAACATCATCGTCCGCAACGACGGCTCCGGCAACCTTATCCGCCTGAAAGATATTGCCCGGGTGGAACTGGGTGCCAAAGAATATGCCGGTCACGGCTGGTTCAACGACGGCGAAGCTGTGGGTATGATGATCTACCGTTCCAGCGACGCCAACGCTCTTAAAACAGTAGAAGAAGTAAAATCCGAGCTTGAGCGTCTGGCAGGGCGTTTTCCCCAGGGCGTAAGCTATACAACCGCTTACGACCCCACCGAATTTATTGTGATCTCGCTGGAAGAAATCATTACCACGCTGGTAATTGCGCTCTTGCTGGTGGTGGTCATTACCTGGCTCTTTTTGCAGGATTGGCGGGCGACCTTGATCCCGTCGCTGGCGATCCCGGTAGCGTTGATGGCGACTTTCCCGGTGATGCTGGCGTTGGGTTACAGTATCAACGTGCTGACCATGTTCGGGCTTATTCTGGTGGTGGGCAGTTTGTGCGACGACGCTATCGTGGTGGTGGAAAACTGTCAGGCACTTATGGTGCGTGAAAAACTCTCCGCCAAAGATGCCGCCTTAAAGAGTATGCAGCAGATCACCGGTGCGATCATCGCCACCACGCTGGTTACGGTAGCGTGTTACGCTCCGCTGGCGTTCTACGGCGGTATGGTAGGTACTATCTACATGCAGTTTGCGGTAACGATGTGTATATCGCTTTGTTTCTCGACTATTGTTGCTATGACCTTGAGTCCGGCACTTTGTGCGTTGCTCCTGCGTCCTCCGGCAGAAAAACCGGCTAAATTCTACGCACCTATCAACTTTTTGCTGGATGGCTCCCGCAAGATCTATCTCTTTGGTGTCAAACTGCTGGTTCGCCGGGCACTCCTTACCCTTATAATCTTCGGCATCGTGCTGGCGGGCATCTGGTTTATGAACAAACAGATCTTGAGCAGCTTTTTGCCCACCGAAGATAAGGGGGCTATTCTTGTAAACATCGAACTGCCGCCGGGGGCAACTCTTGCCCGTACCGAAAAGGCGTTGTTTGAATTCCGGGATAAAGTAAAGCAGGTCGACGGTGTCCGCAGCGTACTTATCGGTTCGGGCTTCAGTATTCTCTCCGGCCGTGCCGAAAACGCCGGTATTGCCATCGTGCAGCTCGACCACTGGGATAACCGGAAAACTCCGGATAAACAGCTGGGCCCCCTGAACTTGAAAATCCAGAATGTGGCCCGCACCATTGCTTCGGCACAGATCCTGTGCTTTACACCTCCGGCGATCATGGGGCTGGGGGCTACCGGCGGGGCAACATTCATGCTCTCCGGCGAAGGGGATATACAACCGGCAGCACTCTTTGAGCAGGCTATGGATACCGCCGGCAAGATTTCAGCCGACCCCAAAACGCTGTACGCCATTACCACTTACAACGCCAACACGCCCCAGTTGTATTTGAACATCGACCGGGAAAAAGCCGAAACTTTGGGCTTGACTGCCAAAGATGTATATGCAAGTTTGCAGAGCCAGCTGGCAAGTTTCTATGTCAATGACTTCAACATTCTGGGCAACAGTTTTTATGTTAAAATTCAGAGCAGCAAAGAAAACCGCTCGACCATCGACGATATAAAGAACATCCAGCTCCGGAACAGCTATGGCGAAATGGTGCCTTTGAGTTCTATCGGCGAACTCTCCTTTATGGTGGGGCCGCGGCGTATCCAACGCTTCAACAAACTTACCTCGGCAGAAATGAATGTTCAGGGTAAGCCCGGAGCCTCCACCGGGGACTTGATCCAGATCATCGAAAAGATCGAACTGCCCCGCGACTACCATGTGGAGTGGACTGGCATGAGCTATCAGGAAAAGGAAAACGAAGGTCAGCTGGGCAAACTCATGATGCTGGCGATCATCTTTGCCTACCTCTTTTTGGTGGCACAGTACGAATCGTGGACGATCCCGGTGCCGGTGATGATGTCTGTGGCATTCGCCAGTCTGGGTGCTTTGCTCGGCTTGTGGCTCACTGGCGAAACCATGAGTATCTACGCCCAGCTGGGTATGGTCATGCTTATCGGTTTGACGGCAAAGAACGCTATCTTGATGGTGGAATTCTCCAAGCAGGAGCGTGAAAGCGGCGTGCCGGTCATCGAAGCGGCAATGCGGGGCGGCGATTTGCGTTACCGTGCAGTGCTGATGACCGCATGGAGCTTCCTCTTCGGTGTGTTCCCGCTGGTTATCGCCAGTGGTGCGGGTGCGGCAAGCCGTCAGGCTATCGGGATAACCACCTTCTCGGGGATGCTGCTGGCAACGGTGGTGGGGATCGTCTTTACCCCGGCACTTTATGCGGCGTGTCAGAGATTGCGTGAATTTATCAAATACGATATTTTCAAACAGCCCAGACCCGATTACATGAAAAACGATAAGTAATTTTTCTGTAAAACAAAAACTCCGGCAAACCGAAAAAGTCTGCCGGAGTTTTTTTATGCTTGAAAATTATGCGGACTATCAGCGTGGACAGCCTACTACTTGCGTTAATATCACATATTTATTGGCGGGCAGTTTCAGCGCTTTTGCCCAGACTTGGGGCTTGAAGCTGCCGCAAACTACGGTATTGAGGTTGTATCCGGCACAATAAAGATAAATATTCTGCATGATCGCCCCGGCTTCCATAGCTATATAATGGGAGCCTTTGCCGTCAAACGCATCTTTATCGGCTACCATCACCAGCACCACGGGGGCCTTGGCACCCATTTTTCTGCTGTCGGATTCGGCACGCATATCTTGGGCAGTTACCTTTTTCAGAACATTGTCGCCCAATTCATGCTTGTAAACGCCGTCGGAGAGTGCCACATACATTTCTATAGCATAAATGCCCCGTGCCACCGGTACGGTACGCTTGCCGTTGGGACGGTTCTGCCCGTAAGCCGCCCAGAGCAGGTTGGAGAGATCCAGCTCGCTCAAGGCTTTATTGCTGAAAGTCCGGCTGGTCTTGCGTTTTTCCAGAGCAGTTTTCAGCGTAACAGAGTTTTTCAGATTCGGCGTCGGCAGCTTGATTTCGTTTTCCGCAGCGGCACTGAAGGCAGATACGGCACAAACTCCGGCAATAATTCCACACAGCAAATTCTTCATTTTTTACTCCTTTTTTAAATTTGTTCTGTTTCCAATAAGGGTCGGTACTTGAGGAGGGGGAAAAGACCTTTTGCTGGATCGGTCCTTTTCCCCCTCCTCAAACTCCACCCCCTTTTTCCCAACCTTTTCCCGGCATTTATCTATTTGCTCTGCAAATAGATAAATGCCATTCAAGTTTTAAAAAAGTTCCAATACAAAAGTTGATCATAAAGATTTTTACTGACATACCCGTATTGGGAACAGAGCCTAAATATAAATTTGTAAAAATGGTGTTTTTTGAGCTTGCAAACATAAAGCCAGGTCGATGGCATTTTAACCGGAACAGGTAATTTTTTTTGCTTGCCGGTGTTTGGCGGGGGTGGTGTTCAGATGCTTTTTAAGCATAGTCGTAAAGTGCTGTTGACTGGCAAACCCGCAGAATAAGGCGATTTCGCCAATAGATATATTGGTTTGTTTGAGCATGTCGCAGGCAACCGACAAACGCAAATTGAGCAAATAGCCGGTAAAATCTATTCCGCAACTGCTTTTAAACAGATGGGAAAATCTGGAAGGACTCAAAGCGGCGGCTTCGGCGGCTGCTTTGAGCGTTATATGTTTGGAATAATTTGCAGCAATAAAATTCAAGGCTTTTACTATCCGGTTATCTATCTTGGTATATTCCGGATAGCGGTTGTAAAACCTTTCCAGCAGATCCGCCAGCAAAAGATTCACCAGCTCCGGCAAAGTATTTTTCAAACTCTCCCGCCACGGCGTCAGCAGCGGCTCTTCCTTGCCTGCCATGCTGAATGGGCCGCATAAAACGCACCCCAACACCCGGTCGGTACGGCAGACCGGGATCACCAGTTCGCAGGCTCCGGCATGGCATTGGTGCAGAAACGGCTTATTGCCGTTGCTCCGCAAATATCTGATGATCAAGTCTGTATCGTTACGCTGACAGGATTTCAGACCGCACTGGCGTTTGACCGCATCACAATAGGGGTGATCGTGCATGTAACAAGTCGGCAGCCGCCGTTCGGTCAGGAAAAATTCCGTCCGCTTCCAAACGCAGCAGCTGCCGATGAGCGAACCCATGAGCTGCAAACGCTGGTCTATTGTATGCATCAAATTTTCCATTTTTTCTACTTTTATATCAGGTTTTATCAATATATAGCTTGAAGTTGTAAAAATATAGCATAATTTGTGTAGCAAATCAAATTAATTTTTGGTAAATTATATCTGACACAATATTAAATGATAAAAATCGTTCAAATTAAAATGCAGATTTTACCAATCAGCTTGTGAGGTAATAAATGGTTTATTCCCCTCAATATGCACTATTTTATGATTTTCACACCAGTCCGATGCTGAAAAACATCGGTAAAAATTTTAATGCCGACGCTTTTGCCGCCCGCCTTGCTGCCAATAAGATCGACTTTATCAGTTTCCCGGTGCGGTGCAATCAGGGCATGGCTTATTATGATACAAAAATCGGTATCCGCCATTACGGGTTGGAGTTTGACTTGTTTGGCAAGCTCGTTAAGGCTTGCAATAAATATGGTATAAAGGTCAATGCTTATTTCAATGGCGGTATATCTATGGAAGAATCCCGTCTGCACCCCGATTGGCAGGAAGTGCCGACAGACAAACGACCGATTTATGCGGTAAATCCTTTCAGCCGTACTGTTTGCGGCAATACCCCCTACCGGCGGCATTTGATCGCCATGGCGTGTGAAGTAGCCGAAAAATATGATGTGGCAGGCTTTTTTGTGGACTGCCTTGCGGGACGAAGCTGCCGTTGCGAGTGCTGCCTGAAAAAGATGAAAGCCGAAGGTATCGACCCCGCCAACGAAGAAGCTGTCACCGAATTTGCTTTACGCCGCAACCGGGAACTTGCCAAAGACTTTGCCGATGCGGTCAAAGCCATCAACCCGGATTATCTCTTGTATTTTAACGGCATAGGGTACGAAAACCAGCTGGCTCTGGGCGGTACTTATCTGGATTTTGAGTGTATACCTACCAAACTTGGCTGCGATTACGATTATCTGCCTTTGATGAGCCGCTACATGCGGACTTTGGGCGATCACCCCCGTTTGAACATGACGGGGCGTTTCAATCTGTGGGGGGATTTCGGCGGACTGCGCAGCGAAAAAGCCATCCGTCAGGAATTGGTCACCGGGCTTGCCAACGGTATGCGGCCCAACATCGGCGACCACATGCCGCCGGAGTGCGAAGTGCCGGAAAAAGTTATGCAGCAAACTGAACGGCTCTTTGCTTACTTGCAGGAGCGTGAAGAATTTTACACCGATGCAGTACCGCAAAGCGATATGGCAATACTCTTCCCGAAAAGCCATCAGGAAATCTACCTTGCAAGGGAGTTGCGGGGGGCGTTGCGTATCCTGTGCGATTTGCATTGTCAATTTGATGTGGTAACGCTGGCGGCGGATTGGAGCAAATACAAAGTGCTGGTCTTGCCGGACAGTGTAAAGATTTCGCCCGAAGTGGAAAAGCGTCTGCACGAATATATTGCCAAGGGCGGCAAGATCATCTCGTCCGGCGATTCGGGCATGAAAATAAACAGCGAAGAATTTCTGAATGAATGGGATTTGACCGTAGTCGGCAACGCACCGGACCCCACTTACTTTGTGGATAAAGACGGTATGAAAATGAGCATTTATGCTGCCGGCAAACTGCTTGAGAGCCCAAATAATAAAACTGTTTATCAGCTGGCAGAACCTTTGATCGAACATATTTTTGACGGTATTTACCCCGAATACTACAACCCGCCGGGGAGTGTGATCGATCATCCGTTTTTGAGCGTAAACGATAAAGTTGCACATTTCAGTTTCAATATTTTCAACGGCTTTAAGGAATACGCCGCAGCAAGTTTGCGGGATGCCTTTGCCGAAGCATTGGAAATAATGCACCCCGACCGGCTGATCAAAACGGAAAATCTGCCAAATTTTGTCCGGGTATATCTGACCAAATTGCCCAGCGGCAGAGAAGTAGTGCATATAACAGCACACATTCCGGAAAAACGCACCGACGGCTGCGAAGTCATTGAAGATGATTTGACTGTATTGCCCTCAAAAATTTATGTAAAAACCGATAAAACCGCAGCTTTCAGCGAACCGGAACATTCTGCACTCCAAATTGAGCGGAAGGGCGAATATCTGGTTATAAATGTGCCGCAGTTCACCGGATATGAGTTGATTTCGTTAGATTAAAAATATATAACAAAAAAAGAGATCGCTATGAAAAAATCACAATTCACTTTGATCGAACTCTTGGTGGTAATTGCTATTATTGCCATCCTTGCCGCCATGCTTTTGCCCGCACTTTCTGCTGCCCGTGAACGGGCCAGAGCTGCCACTTGCACTGCCAACCTCAAACAGTGCGGCTTGCAGGCTCGGATGTATGCCGATGCCAATAAGGATATTCTGCCGGGGCTTTACTACCGGCTCAACAATGAACGCGTGGAGTGGAGTGTGGTTATTTATAATGAAACTCCGACCAACTTTGCCCAGAAGAATGCTTTTCAGGTAAAAACTTTTACCTGTCCTTCGCATACTGACAAACTTGAAACTGACAATGATTACATTTTTCACACCTACGGTATGCTGGTTACTCAAGGCACAATTCCTTCCCGATGCTATGTGCCGTCGCCGGTGGTTGCCAAATTGGGCAGTGTGAATCTGGCAGGCGTTGATAATCCGAGTGATTACATATTGTACGCAGATTCTGTGGTTCCGGGGACATCCAAAGGGGCCTGCCGTCTGGTACTTGGCGATAAGGATTCTCAAACCAGCGATACGACCCGTACCGGACACTTTTATACGGTTCACGGCAGTACCGGCAACATCTGTTTTGCCGATGGTTCGGTGCGTTCAAGTCAGGCAAGCGGTCTGACCAAGTTTGTGGAATCCATGTTTGAAAACTCCGACAATAAACCCGATCCGCTCTATTATATTGACGCTTCCGGTACTAAAAAGAAGGTGAATTGAGCCGGAACACGGATTTGAATAATGAAAAATTTTATTGTACTTTTATGCTGTTGGTTCAGCATGTTTGCTGTTGCCGGCAATACATCTTTTCCGGTGAAAAAAAACGATTTCGTCAATACCGTTTTCAGCGGCAAAACGCTTAAAGTATTAGATGAAACCTGGAAATTCTGCAAAGGTGATAAAAAAGAATATTCCTCGCCGGATTACGATGATACCGCGTGGCAGGATATAAAAATAAATACGCCCCTGGCTAAAAATAATCAAAGTAAATTTTACTGGTATCGGGTGAAGTTTGAACTTGCCAACACTCCGGAAAAAGGCTTTTACGAGCTGGATATGGGATATATTTCAGCCGGGGATCAGGTATTTATCAACGGAGTAAAATGCGGCGAATACGGTTTTTCGCAAGTGGTCAAGCAATCGACTGAACACCGCCGCCGTTACCGTTTTATCAATAATAATATCCTGAAAAAAGGCGTCAATGTATTGGCAGTCCGGGTAAAAAACGGTCATAAATTTGGTATGTACGAAGGAATCCCCGTTTTGCGGAAACTTAATGAGCCGCAAATCGTCGGCAGGCTCAACAACCGTTCCGGCGGCAAAGCTGCCGTCCACCGGCATATAAGCTCTGTTGATACGATCAACGAGTTTTACCCGCAAGACCGCTTGTTTGTTGCTCCGCAGCTGACTTTGTGCGGCAGTGTTGAAAAACTTGCCGGAGTATTTGATATAATGATCCGGCAAGAGAATAAAACACTCTTTAAGCAAACAAAAAATCTGGTGCTGGAAAAGGGCAAATGGCTTTTGCCGGAAGTTTGCGAAGTCAAAAATCCCGGCGTGGGCGTTTATCAGATAGAATGCACTTTTTCAGCCGCCAACCAAACCATTTGGCAGCAGCAGAACAACTTTAAGGTAATAGAAAAAACGCCGCTTGCCATAACTGTTGAACCCGCATTGGCAAAACTTCCGGCGACAGATTTTCCGGTAAAAGCCGGCGAATTTTCCTACGGTAATCTCGGCTTGCGTGATATTGACAAAAACTATACGCTTTTTGATAATTACGATACTCCGGATGCCCGCAGCGGCGTTGCCAATGTTTACGGCATCAATAAAAAATATCCCGGCATGGTGCTGCTGCACAGCCATATCAAAAACACTCCAAGTGTAAAAAGTGCGGATTTTATCGACCAGATCGGCTGGAAATATGATGGCTTGACCAATGGCTGGAGTGCCGGGTGGATCCGTCCGGCTGCAAGCAGTAAAATCAGCAATATCAAAACTTTGGAAACTGCCTGGACTTGCAAGAAAATCCGCTTTGAGTATCCAAATCAAACCTTTCTGGATATGACCATATCCCAGCTTTCTCCGGCATTGCAGATAAGCGGCAACACCAACGAACTTATTTGCTTTGAAAATTTCCGGGAAATCGGCTCCCCGAAAATGCTTTTAAGCGAAAAATCCGGCAAACTGGCTGATTGCGGCAAGCTGATAACTGCGTTTGAGAAAAACTATCTGGTAGTATCGTTCCGCAACGCTCCGGGTTGGAAGGAGTTTGATATACCTTATCTGATGGTTTTTGAAAAACGCCCCCGCCAAGTGGAGCTGCTGGATAACGGCGTAAAGGTGGTTTTTGCTCCGGGCAAGAGCGGTATTGTGCAAATCATGCCGCTGTATGGGGTAAAACTGCAGGCACAAGACAAATTTTCTGCTGACTTGCAGCAGCGGGCAAGATTCTGGTCGCAGGCACTTCTGGCGATGCCGGAAAAAGTCACCCGCGCGGTCAAGATCGACTATGCTGCCAACAATATGCTGGTGCGGGATTCTTTCATTTGTAAAGTCATTAAAGATGATTGGAACACGCCGCCTTTGCATTTTGCTCCGGTACCGCCGTCGCTGATGCTGGCAAGCTCCAGCGGTTTGAAAACAGCCATTTCCCACCCGGTAACTGATTTGGATTACGCCGGGTTGAATGGTCCGTTTTACGCAATAAAAGATGTTGAGAGTTACACCTTTGTACTTAAAGATGTGGTGCATTTGACCAAAGAGGTGCGTAAAAGCAGAAATCTTAAAAACACTCCGGAAGTTCAAGCCGTGAAAAAAGATTTGCTCAATATTGTTCGCCGCAAGATAATTCCCGAAATTTCAGCTCATCCGTGGCAGCGGCTGGTTGCCAATAAGTCGGGCAAAGCGTGGACTCCGGGGGCTTTGGAAGCGGACTTTACCAATCTTTTGCTGGCAATGGATTTTCTGCCGGAAAATGTCCAAAAAAGGATAATCAAGGAAGTAACGCAGGAATTCCCACTTTTTCTGGATCCTGAACTGAAAGCTTTGGAAAAGAAGAGAGGCAAAAAATCTCTTATCAAAGTAAATACTGCTGTTTACAATCCCCTTTCCAACAAATATTTGAATACATCAACCCGGCATGTTGCCGACAATGGTATAGATGGCCCCTGCTGGGAAGCGTTGCGGATCTGTCTGGTGTGGAGCTACGCTTATCGCTGTGGCAACTTTGACTGGCTGGCAAAGGGTTTGCCGGAACTGGAAAAATCTTATAACATGATCGTAAATTCCCATGATTGGGCGTATTCGCTTTGCTGGGACTCTTTTGCCGGGTGCCGCATTGGCAACGGCTTGCAGGAAAGCAGTATATTCCATGCCGGATTTGCCGCTTACGCCCGGCTTATGCACCAAACGGGCAATACCGCGGAGCGGGATCGGGCGGTTTACTATTCGCTGATACAATTAGTGGGCATGGGCAGCAGCGTATCGCCGGAAACCATCAAATTTGCCAGAAAAAACCGCCCGGTACTGCCGGATCACCAACTGGCAGACGAAGTGGATATGCTGGAAGCAAGCTACCCTGACCGCTATTGCGAAATCAATGAACGGGGCGGATTTTTCAGCTGGATAATCTATCCGGCCACGCCCTATTATGACTCTATAATCATGACCAGATTGCCGGAGATCATGCGTCCCTTTAAGGAGCAGTTCAGTACATTCAGTCAAAAGCACTTTTCCGGTAAACGCAACGGCAAGCTGGTTTGCCGCACCCATCCGTTCATATTGGATATTTTCTGCTATGTAACGCCCACGCCGCCATATCCGGTTGCCGAACTCTTTGCCATCCGGAAAAATATACGCCGTGACAGTTGGAAGCTCATGGCTGATTACCGGGCGTTTCTGGAATACAACAGCGAGATCTATTACGAAAAATTGTGGTGAAAAATATGCAGTATGATACCGATGTATTAATTATAGGTGCCGGTCCCGCCGGATTGGGGGCCGCCATCATGAGTGCCCGCTCCGGCATGAAAACCGTGGTCGCCGAAGCCTACGGCGTCCCCGGCGGCATGGCAGTTATTGCCGAAGTCCAGCCCTTTATGATCAGCTCGCACCAGGGCAGCGATCTGGACTATCCGGTCTATCAGGAGTGGAAAAAAGCTATGAATAAATATCTTTCAGCAGCCGCTCTTGAGTTGCGGAATAGCGACAAAGGCTATGCACCACGCAACATCAATAAAGAGATCGCCGCTCTGGCGGCTGAAGATCTTTTGCTTGCTGCCGGAGTAAAAGTGCTTTATCACCATCAGCTGGTGGATGTGGAAGTAGAGGATCGCAACATAAAATCCGTAACCTTGCACTCCAAAAGCGGCATGGAAAAAGTTTCTGCCCGCATTTATATAGACTGTACCGGCGACGGCGATCTGGCGGCACTTGCCGGATGCAAATTCGATATGGGCGACGAAAACGGCAACTGCCAGCCCATGACATTGTGCTTTAAGCTGGGCAATGTGCATATACCACATATCAATAAAGATGAAGCGTTGAATTTGATCGACCCGGAATGGCGGCAGAAACTCAATGAACAGTACAACAAAGCTGTTCAAGATGGAATACTCCATTGCGACCGGGAGGATATTTTGCTTTTTCCATTTAAAATACAAAGCGGCAATATCATCCACTTCAACACCACCCGGGTGGTAAAGCACTCCGGGATCAATGGTAAAGAACTTTCGGAAGCGGAAATCGAAGCCCGACGGCAGATGCGGGAGTTGTTTTTCTGGCTGCGTAAAGAGGTAAAAGGCTTTGAGAATGCCGAAATCCTTTCCATGGGCGTGCAAATCGGCGTCCGGGAAAGCCGCCGCATCCACGGACTGTTTACGCTGAAAAAAGAACACTTTGACCAAGCCGCCAAATTCCCGGATGCCATCGCCCGCAGTAATTATCACCTTGATATACATTCGCCCAACGGCAGCGGCACCTATCGCCAGAGGATCGCCGCCGATGAGTATTACGAAATACCTTACCGGTGTATAGTCCCGGCTGACTGCGATAATCTCCTCATTGGCGGCAGACCCATATCTGCTGATATGGCTATGCACAGCAGTTTGCGTATCATGCCCACAGCTATATCCATCGGGCAGGCAGCGGGTGCCGCTGCGGCTATGGCGGTCAGCGAAAAAAGCTCGCCCCGCAAGCTCGATGGTGTATCGGTTCGGCAGAAACTCAAACAGTTAGGTGCTTTGCTGACGCTGGTTCTGGCTTTGACCGGGTTCAATTTACCCGCTGCTGCCGGTAATGGTGATTTAAGCCAACACTCCGGCAGAGTTTTTATCACCCGTCACGGTCAGCGTGCCGCGATCAAGGCCCCGGATTTTGACCCGCCGCTGACTGCGGCCGGCAGATCGCAGGCTGAACTGGTCGCCGGAGAGCTGGCAAAACGCAATTTCAGCGGCAAGATCTATGCTTCACCCTACCGCCGCACGCTGGAAACGGCGTCGATCATTGCCCGCAAACTCAACGCTCCGCTTTATGTGGCACCGCTGGTTCAGGAATATGTCAAACACAAGGGCAAAGCACGCACTCTGGCACGGCCGCTGAAAATGCTAAAAGCCGAATTTCCCCTGATCCGCACGGAAAACATGGCAGATGATTGGCTGCTGCAAGGGCCGGAAACACCGCAGACGGTCATTGCCCGGATCGTAAAACAAATGCAGCTTTTGCCCGCCAAAAAAGCCGCTGAAGACTGGCTTTTTGTTACCCATGGAGCTGTGACCAAAGGTTTTCAGCTCTATTGTATCGATTACCGGGGCAATGGGTGGCCAAAAATGCCGATGAACTGGAACTGCTCGCTATCTGAATATAAATTTCTTCCCGGCGGTAAACTGCAGCTGATACAACTTTTTGATGTGTCATTTCTGCCGGAAGATTTGATAACTTCCAACGAACGCCGCAAAAAGAGTATCAAATAAAGTGCTGTTTCAGATAAATGTTGCTTGAATAGCCTTGAATTAAGCACATTTTTGATTTCAAAACCGTTTCCGGTATTCTCTGGGCGAACAGTTGTAATAGTTGCGGAACTGCCGGGAAAAGTAATTGGAATCGTTAAAACCACAATCCAGTGCTATTTCGGTAATGCTTTTCTGGCTTTTCAAAAGCTGTTCAGCGGCTTTGCTCATACGCAAATTCAGCAAATACTCTATGGGCGAAGTGCCGATCGCCTCTTTGAACACCCCCAGAAAGGTGCTGGGAGCCATTGCTGCGATTTTGGAAAGTCTTGCCACTGTCCAGTTTTCGCTGTAATGTTTTTCCATACGGCTGATAACCTCCCCCAGCCGGTAAAGAGCTTGAGCTTTGCTGTTGGAGTTTTGAGAGTATTCACGGGCGATCAATACAAATATCTCCAATACTTTAGAAAGCAGCATCAAGTCGCACCCCGGCAAAGCGGACTTGACTTCCGCAAGCATACCTTTGAGGGAATTACGCAAAGAGTTCATCAATTCCGGAGCTAAATGCAGTTTGCTCATAAAGGCGTGCCGCCGCCGGAAAACCGGCTCAAAGAGAAAAAATGCGTTGAAGCCGGAGAGCGACCGCAAACTTCGCAAATGTTCTGCCAGATATTGATCGTCGAACATAATATTATACATTTCAAGGTCGTGCCGCTCCTGAAAATAATGCTCGGTATTGTCCTGGATAAGAAAAACATCCCCTGCCGTGACTTCATAGGATGTACCGTCGATCCAGTGCATTCCGCCGCCTCGGGTAATGATGATAAGTTCAGCAAAATCGTGGGTATGGCGTATATCGGTAAGGTCGCCGGCGTGCTGGATTCTGGCGTTGCCCTGGATAGTCCGCAACGCAATAGGACAGCCCTCCCCCGGAAAAAAATCACTGCGTACAGCCTTTACCGTTTTCATAATCACCTCCTGACCAAATGCGACCGATACTAGTTGCATCTTTCGTAAGATAATGCTAATTTTTCATAATATAATCAAGGTTTTATTGTTTGCAAGTATTATATTGTAAATAGTAATAAAATACCCGTATAACCCGAAACTAACCAAACAGGAGGTTTACAATGCAGGGTACTTTCCGTTTTTCGTTCGGTCCTTGGAACATCCACGAAGGGGCTGACCCCTTTGGTCCCGAAGTCCGCAAATCCATTGAATTCAACACCAAACTTGCTGCCTACAAGAAACTTGGTTTTGACGGCATCCAGCTCCACGACGACGACGCAGTTCCGGGCATGGACAACATGACTCCGGCAGAGATCATCAAAGCTGCCACCGAACTTAAAAAAGTTCTGGACGACCACGGTCTGACCCCGGAATTTGTTGCTCCCCGTATGTGGTTTGCTCCCCAGACCATCGACGGCGGTTACACCAACAACTGCCCCAAATGCCGGGAATATGCTCTGGAACGCACCAAGCGTACCATTGATATTGCCAAAGCACTCGGCACCAAGAATATCGTACTCTGGCTCGCCCGTGAAGGTACTTACATCCGCGAAGCCAAAGACCCGGTCGTTGCCACCGAACGCATCGGCGAAGCCTTGCAGATGATGCTGGATTATGATAAAGATATCCGTGTGATGATCGAATCCAAGCCCAATGAACCGATGGATCACACCTATATTCCCACCATCGGCCACGCTATTGCCATGGGTCTGATGACCAGCGATCCCAGTCGTGTCGGCTGTTTGATCGAAACTGCACACGCCCTGCTCGCCAATCTTTCGCCCTCCGACGAAATGGGTTTTGCCATGGCACACAAAAAGCTCTGGAGCGTGCACCTGAACGACCAGAACGGTCTGAAGTTTGACCAGGATTTGACCTTTGGTGCCGTCGATCCCCGCCGTGCCCTCAATCAGGTGCGTGTGCTTGACCAGCACGGTTTCGGCAACAATGGCGAATGGGTCGGTTTGGATGTGAAAGTCATGCGTACCCAGAAAGAAGGTGTGGATATGAAGCACCTGGATGTAAGCCGCAAGATCTTCCTGCGTTTGCTGGAAATCTCCCGCAGTCTGGACGATGCCAAGATCGCTGAAATGGTCGGCACCCGTGACTACGAAGAACTCAACTACTACATCCTCGATTCGATGCTGAAGTAATTGCAGTTAAAATAAATCCCTCCGGTAGAGAATATCGGAGGGATTTTTTTATACAGCCGCAGGCTTTGCATTAAAAATCCGGAGTAAAAATTTCAGCAGGATGCTGATAAAAAATAACCGCGCCTTAAACAGAATAAGCCCGAGGAAAAAATCCTGAAAGTTTTGAGAACCCCCAGTATTGTATTATTTTCAAAGCAAGGTTTGATAAAATAACAAAATCGTTGTATATTATTAGAAGTTGCTTAACTTGAACAAAGGATTTTCCATGAAATATTTATTTTATCTGCTGCCCGGTCTGCTCAATCTGGTTGTGGGCTTGTTCTTTTTTATTACAGCCAAACGCATGGCGGATGCCGGTCTTTCATCACTGGCAGTAACTGCTACAATGCCGATGTGGGCGCTGATTTATGCGGTAAGTTCATTCGTTATCGGCAAATATGCTACCAGAAACAACGCAGTAAAAATCATTTTTGTCAGTCAGGTGATCCTGCTGGGTTCCATGCTGGGCTTACTCTTTTCTCCGGCAGTCAAACTGCAATATCTCTGGCTTTTGTTAAGCGGGTTGGGGACCGGATTATTTTTCACGCCCTTCCAAACAATAGTCAAATTGTTTGAAAAAGTAGAGGTTTCGCCGGAAACCTTTGCCAAGAGCGCAGCAACTTATGTATTTTCGTGGAGCTTCGGCCAGGGTTGCGGACCGATGGCTGCGGCGTTGGTATGGGGGTTGTTTGATCCGGTCAATGGCTGGAAATATTGTTATATGATAAATATATTTATTGTGGGTTGGGTGCTGGTGAGTTTGATCTTTATGCAGAAATTCATCAATAAACGACTTGCCGAAACATCGGCTTGCCAGTGTTCAACAACCAATATATCCGCAACCGGCAATGATAACAGCTTGCCGGATGTGATGAAGTCTGCATGGGTACTGGCATTCGGTGGTTTTCTGGCAATTGCAGTTTTGCGCAGTTACCTGCCGGATTATGCAACTAAAGCCTTGAATTTTCCTACCTCTTCACAAGGAATCATGTTGGCGCTGGTAAGTATTGTGCAGGCATTGGTGGCATTGAGCTGTTTCAAAGCGAAACGGTTTCCGTTCAAACCATGGGCGGGGCTTTTTACCGGAGTTTGCGCCTGCGTTGCATTGGGTATGCTTTCGCTCTGCACATCCAGTGTTGCGGCCTGGAGTGCAACAACTCTTTTCGGGGTATTTTCAGGAGTATTCTGTTTTAACCTGACTTATCATGCGCTGGCAAACTATACGAAAAGCGCCCGTTATGCAGCCGTAAACGAAACTATCGTAGGCGGAACTGCAGTTTTTGCCCCGATAGCAGCCGGGCTGATAGCAGACCATACCAACGCACAAATGCCGTTTTATGTATTGATTGCAATATTGATAATAACCACAATGATATTCTGCAAGCAAACCTGGAAATACCGGAATTTTTAATAATAAAGTAATTTGCCGCTTGATTGCAGTAAAATAAACATGTTTCAAAATTAAAAATAGAGGTGATTTCAAAAGTCTTTCAGAAACAAACTAATGAGCAGAATCACAGTCCGGTGAAAGCTGTCTTTCAGCGGTTGGCTGTTGTTGCTCCTTTTGTCTGGCGAAGGTTATGCGGTTATTTGCTTTTGAAGAGTTTTGAAAAGCTCAATAATATTAAAAGAAAGTTTATATCAATGAAAAGATTTTTAACTTGCCTGTTTATATTTGGCGTTGCAATTCTCTCTGCCGCTCCAACTCAACGCCGCGGTGCTGTTTGTTTTACTTTTGATGATTACGGCGGGCAGAATTGGGTCAAAGCCGATAAAATTTTCAAAAAGTACGATGCTCACGCAACCTTTTTTGTCGTTCGGCAGATTACTGAAGAAAAAGCACAAGTTATGAAAACCTTGCAGGCAGCCGGTCATACAGTAGGGTTGCACACTCAAAATCACCGCAACGCCGTCCCCCTGCCCCGCGGCTGGGATATGGAACAATACATAAAAAATCAGGTATTGCCCCAGTTGGAAGCCTGCAAAAAATACCAAATCAAAGTCCGTGCTTTCGCCTACCCGAACAACCGCCGCAATGAAAAAACCGATCAGGCATTGTATAAATACTTTGATTATCTGCGTGCCGGTTGGGGAAAAACCCAACAACCGATTTTCACTCCGCTTGCTGAGCTGCCGGATAAAATGGTACTGGGCGGCGGCGGAATCGGCAAATATTACAAAAGCGATCTCAACAAGCTTAAAGAATTATTGACCGAAGCGCACAAAAGGGATGCTTTGATAGTATTTTTTTCGCACAACATCAAGCCGAAAGCCCCTTCTATACACATGCCGACCGAGCTTTTGGAAGCATTGCTGAAACACGCCAGAGAATTGAATATGAATATAGTAGGAGCAGAAGAGCTGCCGGCGTTAAAAGCGCAAAGAAGCAAAAAGTAAAAAATCTCTGCTGAATGAAAAAACAATCAGCAAAGCGGCGATATAAAGCTGCAAATGACAGTAAAATTTATTTTAACTGGCATTGGCAGATTTATATCAGAGCAATTCTCACGGTAGTTACAGGCAAAAAAAATGGAGCCAATGATCGGAATCGACAAGATGGGCGGAGCCCATCGCAGAGCCGCAGCGAAGTCTGCGGCAACCACTTGTAGTGAGAATTGCGATTGGCTTAATTAAGCCAATCAGCAAAGCGGCGATATAAAGCTGCAAATGACAGTAAAATTTATTTTAACTGGCATTGGCAGATTTATATCAGAGCAATTCTCACGGTGTAGTTTAAAAAAAGTTGGAGCCAATGATCGGAATCGAACCGATGACCTATTCATTACGAGTGAATTGCTCTACCGACTGAGCTACATTGGCACCTTGTAAGTGTTTAATACTATAATACAAGAATAGAATATTGCAAATTTTTCGTTATTGATTTTCAAATTTTTATAAGGAGGATCCAGTTATGAGTGACCTTAAAACCCCGGCAAAAGCTCAATCGCTTGAAATAACTTTTCAGGAACTTGTCACTGTTGACGAGCTGAACATACTGCGGAGTGTTGCATTCAAGGTGTGGCCGCAAACTTTTGAAAATATCTTATCCAAAGAGCAAATAGAATATATGATGGATATGATGTATGCTCCCAATGTGCTTGCCCGGGAGCTTGCCAATGATATACATTTTGAAATCATCATTATCAATGGTGAACCATCCGGCTATATATCTTACTCAAAATACGATAAGGAGCCTGCTACCGCCAAACTGCACAAAGTCTATTTGCTGCCGGGCTTCCATGGTTTGGGAGTAGGTCAAATGATGTTGGATCATGTACAAATGCAGTGCAAAAAAATGGGTTTTGACAATATATTGCTGACAGTCAACAAGCATAATGAACGGGCGATCAAAGCCTACAAACGCAATGGCTTTATTGTAACAGCGGCTGTAAAAACGCCTATCGGCAGCGGTTTTTATATGGATGACTACATAATGCAGAAGGCATTGTAACGAAAAATACGATATTTTTTTCTCTAACTCTTGCAAATAAGCAATGTTGTGGTAAATTAATAACATCATTTGTCTTTATTAATAAAAGAAGGATTTGTAAAGAAATTATGAAAAAAGTTTTGATCCCGACCAAACTTGACAAGGTCGCAGCTGAACTTCTCGCCGCCAAAAATTATAATGTTGTGCAGGATGCGGATACGCCGCTTGCCGATTTGATCGCCGCCAACAGTGATGCCGAAGTGCTGATCGTCCGCAGCGAAAAAATCACCCCGGTAGAAATCGATGCTCTGCCTAATCTTAAACTTGTAGTCCGTGCCGGTGCCGGTTTCAACACTATTGATACAAAATATGCCCGCAAAAAGCATGTTGATGTAATGAACACCCCCGGCGCCAACAGCAACGGCGTTGCCGAAGAAGTGGTTGCCATGATGCTCGCCGCCAGCCGCCATGTGGTCGCCGGTGACATCTCCACCCGTGCCGGTCTGTGGGAAAAGAAAAAGTTTATGGGTACTGAAGTTACCGGCAAAACCGTCGGTATTCTCGGGCTTGGCCACATCGGTCAGCTGCTGGTCAAACGCCTTGCCGGTTTTGAAGTCAAAGTGCTGGGTTTTGACCCCATGCTCAACGCCGAACGCGCCAAAGAGCTGGGTGTGGAACTTACCACCATCGACCGTATTTTTGCTGAAAGCGATTACATTTCGCTGCACATACCCGAAAATGATGAAACCCGCGGCATGATCAATGGCAGACTCTTTGAAATGATGAAGCCAGGCGCCATGCTGATCAACTGCGCCCGTGCCGGTATCATCAACGAAGCCGACTTGCGGGCGGTCAAAGCTACCAAAAAGCTCATCTACTGTAACGATGTTTACCCCAAAGATGAAGCCGGTGAAAAGAGCATTGCCGATGTTGCTGATTTGATGCTGCCCCACATCGGCGCCAACACTCACGAAGCGAACTTTGTGGCTGCCAAGCGTTCTGCTGAACAGACCATTGCTTACTTTGAACAGGGTATCACCACCTGGGTCGTCAATAAGGAACTGCCCGACGGGTTGGATCCCCAGTACCAGAAGCTGGCTTATGCTCTGACTCTGGTTGCCCACAAATATCTTGCCGGTCAGCAGCCCGCCCGCATCGAAACGAGCTTCTACGGCAAGCTGGCCCAGTTTGCCAAATATATGACAGCTCCCATCGAAGCGGCGATTTGCACTGCTTCCTGCGAAGACCTCCCTGCCCCCGCTGCTGCTGAAAAAATTCTGGAAAGCCGCGGCGTACAGCTGATCAACCGTGAAGTGGACGACAGCAAGCAGTACGGCGAATCCATGACCATTGATCTGGTTGCCGGCGGCGATGAACTCAAGCAGGTCAGTGTGCGTGGTACTATTACCGAAAGCAATATGATGATCTCCCGTATCAACAACTTTGACAAACTCTATCTGGAACCCACCGGCGTAGTTTTGTTTGTTGAATACGCTGATGAACCCGGTGTGATCGGCAAAATCGCCAGCATGCTGGGCGAAAAGAATATCAACATCATCGACTTGCGGGCTCCCCAGTGCCTCAAGAGCGGCAACTCGCTGGCGGTCTTCAAAACCAATGTGGCGGTGCCGGAACTGTTGATCGAACGCATCCAGACCGTGGTCAATGCCAAGCTGGCATTCCAGATCGAGTTCTGAAGTCAAGCATAGCTTGAAAAAAGAGTGGTTCGTTTGAACCACGCTTTTTTTATGCACCGCCGCATTCGCGGGCGGTATGGAGGCTGGCGGCTATTGGGATGGTTTGGGAAGATTTGGGATTTCAATATTGCCGCATTGGATTCCGCCGCATTCGCGGGCGGTATGGTTGGTGGCGGCAGAACGGAATATAACGGTAAATAACGGGAAGTAACGGGGGAGTATCGTACCGCCAACTGATGCGATAGTGGGCGTACGGCAAAAATTACCCAGCGTATAGCTCGCCGGAGCGGAGCGTCTACCGGCTGCAGCGGGCTTTGCCCGCTTCCCAATACTTCCCAACCCCTCCCAAATCTTCCCAATTCTATCGCGCGGCACATCCGGCTTCGTTGCACTACGCCGCGGCAAGCAGGTGTTCGCCTTACGACGGTATACCGTATGCCGTTATAAGAATCTGTCGCCCTTTCAGGGCTGAACTGTTGAGGAGGGCGTTACCCGGGGCTGGGTGGACTTTGCAGCCCTTTTTGCACCCGGGCTGTATTCTTGCGGGGCTTTCAGCCCTTTTGCCCTTTCAGGGCTTTAAACCGCATACGCGGGCGGTATGGTTGGTGGCGGCTTTTTGTGGGAAGTATTGGGAAGTATTGGGAAGTATTGGGAAGTATTGGGAGGGTTTGGGAGGGTTTG
>JAZMZK010000090.1:0-11968 GCA_045585955.1 Victivallaceae bacterium | reverse complement strand
TGCCGGTGTTGAAACTGAGTTTGATACCGGAGTCGTGCTGGGCGTGGCAGAGCGGACTTTGAAAATCCAAGCCGCAGCCGAAAAGAACGCCGCAGTCATGCTCTGACAAAAGCCAAGCAGTTTCATGCGTTGATTTTGCAGAAAAAGAGCTGTTGCAAAAACTTGAAAAATAGTATGAAGTGCACCTCAAAAGTTGTGTCCAACTTTTGGGGTGCACTTCATAAATCAGCAGGTGTCTTTTTATATAGCTGTAAAAACAGGACTATAACAAAAAATTATTTCACGACTTCTATTTGATCATTTTCATCAATATCAATACAGAAGCAATCGTTATTGTATGCCCGCTCCGGCAAAACGATCATTGCATTCAAAGGGCGGTTTTCGGTGGCAAACAAAGCGTGATGCCATACACCGGGCTGCAATTTAACGATGGTACCCTGCGGCACATAAAAAGCTTCCACTTCATCGACCGGCAAAGTTTTACCGGCTCCGGCAGGAGCTACCCAGATAATTGCATCCTGATCCAGCGGCATAGCAGCTTCGCAAGTGTGATTATGAAATTCTGCTGCGGTTACCTTCATCGGACGGGGTTGAATACGGCAAGTGGAAAAAGTGGGGGCAGCACCTTGCAGATCCACCGGCAGCATATCCCGGAAAAATGCAATAACTCCATCTTTCGGACCGGTGGCGCACTGATCCATGGGATCGATCAAATGAGCGTAATCGCCGAATTTGTGGAAGGCTTCACGGGAGAGGGGCTGAACTTTTACAGTTTTCATAATGTACTCCTATATAACTGGATTGGTTTACAATACTGAATATACAGTTTTTATTTTTATTTGTCAAATTTCAAGTTCAATAATTTCGTATTTATTGCTGCCAAGCCCGATTTTTTCAGCGTAATTGAGCTGTTCAGCTCCGGCAAACTTTTTGCCTTTTTTCATAGCTGCATCGTGACAAGCCCGGTCGATCGCCACCGGATCGAGGGAGGCAAAAATACCTATATCATCCACACACGCTCTCATGGGCAAGGGTTCGCAATCGCACCCCCGGGTGATATTCAAAGCAAAATTCAGGAAGATGTGCTGTTTGTTTTTGCACGCAGCAAAGGCGTATTCAACCAGCTTTTCCCGGAAGAATTTACCTTTGAACAACGCATTGACGATCCCTCCCCACGAAAAAATCGATACCGCATGATGGCGGCAAACCGAAAAACAAGCTCCGCAGCCCAGACATTTGCTTTTGTCGATACAAGGTGACTTGCCCAGCGTAATAGCGTTAGCCTGACAGCGGCTGACGCACATTCCGCACCGCTTGCAGAGCCATTTGCGGATGCGGGGGCGTACATTCATGTGCATAGCCAATTTGCCGCCTTTACTGGCAAATCCCATGCTCAACTGCTTGATGGCTCCGCCGAAGCCAGCCAGTGCATGTCCTTTAAAGTGACTCAACACCAGCACTTGTTTGTAGCGGTCAAAGGCTTTGCCGATAGTGCATTTATCAAAGTGCTTCAAGCCAACCTCCACCTGATAAAGCTCTTCGCCGCTTTCGCCGTCGGCGATCTCCACAGGCAATGCGGTAAATCCGTGTTCTTGAGCCAAAGCCAGATGGGAATCCCGACGGTAGCGTTTGCCGCCGTAAAGCACGGTGGTTTCCAGAAAACGATCTTCGCAATTATGCTCTTTGAGGTAGTCGATTATACCATTATAAGTAGCAGCTTTAATAAAAGTGCGGTTGCCTTTTTCGCCGAAGTGGGTCTTGATGGGCACTTTGTTTTCCAGAGTGATATTTTCTTCAGCAATAAGCGTTTCCAACAACTTCCGGGCGGCTTGGCTGGCAAGGGCGGTATCTTTGTTATCAACTTTTATAAAATAGACTTTGCTCATAATCAACCTTTCAGGTAATAGTATTGAAAACTAATATACAACCAATTTAGAACTTTGCTTATCAAAATTATAAAATATTGTTTGTTTTTTGCATATTTTTATGCTATTTTAAAGCAGCATTTTTTATTTTGGGAAAGGAAAACATGCTATGCGTGAATGTTGTCCGAATTGCGGTTCCAATGATTTGGCGGTTACCAATGGTTCGTACAGCTGTGGTTGCGGTTGTCTGGGGTTGCTTTTGTTTGGCTGGATAGGCTTGCTGTTGGGCTTGCTGGGATTGGGAAATTATGAAATAGTCTGCAAACATTGCGGCAGCCAGTGGCCGATCGGCAAGCCACATCAAGCCCGTCGAGGTTCGGGCTGCGGGTGTATGCTGTTGATTCTTATAATCATGATCATTGTGCTTGCCAGCGGGTGTCAGTACCGTAACACTTCACTGGTTGGCGCCTGGGTATTAAAAAACAGTTCTGTAAAAACTCCGCCAACACTTTATGTAGCAAAGAACGGAAGCTTTTACGGCAATGGCGGAGTGAACCGTTATTTCGGTAAATTAGCGTTGCCCTTTGAAGATGGCAAGTTTCAAATAAACGGTACTCCCGGAGTAACGATGATGTTCGGGCCCGATCTGGATAAAGAACAGCAATTTTTGAAAGATTTGACATCCGCCGACCGCTGGCAGATCAACAAAGATGGCGAATTGCAGCTCTTAAAGGGGGATAAGGTTTTGGCAGTATTTTACGCCAAAGTTATAACATCCAACGAATACGCAAAATTATTGAAACCGGAAGAAAAAGATTGATCTATGAAAATATTGAATGTATCATCTGGTGCCGTGGGGGCTTATTTCTGCGGCAGGCTGGCTCAAAAAGGTGCCGATGTGGCGGTAACGGTCCGTTCCGACCGGGAGTTGATCGCCGCTGAAGGCTTTGCTATAAAAAGCATTGCCGGAGATTTTGTTTTCAAGCCCCATGCTGTTTTGAGTTCAGCTGCGGAATATCAGGAGAGTGCGGATTATCTTGTATTGACCAGCAAAGTCCTGCCTGATGCTGATATGGTGGAGCTGGTGCGACCGGCGGTCAAACCCAATACCGTGATCGTGCTTATCCAAAACGGTATCGGTATAGAAGATGCCCTCGCCCGGGCATTTCCGGAAAACGAAATATTAAGTGCCATAGCCTACATCGGCGTAAGCCGCATTGCTCCCGGCAAATTGGAGCATAAAGGTGCGGGCAAGCTAATAATCGGCAAATTTGGCGGCGGCGAAAGTGCTGCATGTAAAGCTTTGTGCGAAATGTTTGAAGCCGCCGGAGTGCCTGCCGAATATACCCTTGATATAGCCTTTTACCGTTGGAAAAAGCTTTTGTGGAATGTGCCGTTCAACGCCTTATCGGTGCTGGGCGGCGGCTTGCTCACCGGCGAAATGACTGACAACGGCACAACCGAAGCTCTTTGCAAAGAGTTGATGAAAGAAGTCATAACTGTTGCCCGGGCAAACAAGGTAGCTCTGCCCGACAGCATGGTGGAAGAAAATATTGAGTACACCCGCAACTTCCCCCCTTACAAAACAAGTATGCTTATTGACTGCGAAAACTCCCGGCCGCTGGAAGTAGATGCCATTGTGGGGCGGGTAGTGGCAAACGCTCAAGCTCATAGCATAGCCGTACCGCATTTGGAAACATTGTATGCCATCTTGAAGGCATTTGATACGCACCGGAAAAATTGTGGAGTTTACAATAAATAATGTTTAAGAAAACTCTTGTGGTATTGCTGCTGGGTATAATTATACCATTTGCCGCCGCAAAAAACATTGTCTGCACGACCTATGCGGTCTGGCTGATGACCCGTTCAATAACCAACGGTGTCAAGTCGGCAAATTTATCTATACTGATGCCCGCAACCCAAAGTTGTGCACACGATTACGCCCCTACGCCTAAAGATTTGCACAAAATTGCCCGCAACGGCACTATCCTTATTGCCAACGGCTTGGAACTGGATGACCATATAGTAAAAGCCGCCATGCGGGTAAACCGCAGTTTAACAGTAATTAGTGCCGGAGAAGCTGCACACGCTAAAGATATGCACAGCTTCATTGCTCCGGATACCGCCGCTTTTATGGTAAAAGCGATAGCCCGGCATTTGGGAGAAACAGATCAAGCCAACCGGAAAATCTATCAGCAAAATGCCGAAAAACTTTGCGAAAAGCTCAATGCCTTGCGTGTTCGCCGCCGGCAGCTGCCGGAGATGGTGGTTCTGCAAACACCGCTTTGGATAAATCTTGCCAAGTTTGCCGGAGTAAAATATATTGTTGTAAAGGCCGACCACGCCGCAATTCTCAACTCCCAAGCCTTGAAAAAACTTTTGCTCGCTATCAGGCAAAACAATATCTCCACGCTCTGGCAGGAAGCTGATTCCCCTGACCCGGCAATAAAAATGCTGAAAAATTCTGCCAGACTCCGCACTGTTGAGCTTGATACTTTACAAACCGGCCCCAAAAATCCGGAAGCCGACTATCTGGTAAAAGTTATGCAAAGCAACCTTGAAAAAATTTCCGGAAAGTAATAATAATGAGCCACAATATCCACACATGCAGCTGCCCGGGGCATACGGCAGTCAAAATCGAAAATCTCTCGGTTTCGCTTAATAAAGTGAAGATTTTAGAAGATATTTCATGCTTTATCCCCCGTAACCTCTGCACAGCTATTGTGGGGCCCAACGGTGCGGGCAAAAGTACGCTGGCACGGGCGATTTTAGGTTATGTGGAATATTCTGGAAAAATCTCTTTCGGGCAGAGCAATAACACCTACACCGCCCGCCCTCCCCGCTGGGGATATGTGCCGCAAAAAATCCAATTCGACCGCAACATGCCGCTGACGGTCATGGAATTTCTGGCAGCATCGCTGACCCGCCGTCCGCTTTTTTGGGGCATAAGCAAAAAAATCAAAGAGCAAATCAATGAAATGCTGGAGAATGTGGAAGTACCTTATTTATCCGATCGCCAGCTGGGGCAGCTCTCCGGCGGCGAATTGCAGCGGATCATGCTTGCCCAGGCTCTTTTGCAGGATCCGGAGATCATCCTGCTGGATGAACCGGCTGCCGGAGTGGATTTTCAAGGCGAAAAACTCTGCTGCGGCCTGTTGGAAAAATTTCGCAAAGCACGCAATTTTACTCAAATAATGATCAGTCACGACCTTGCCACTGTTGCGGCACATGCGGCTCATGTTATTTGCATAAATCACCGTTTGATCGCCGCCGGACACCCGGCAGAGGTTTTGACCAGAGATAATCTGCAGTTGGCATTTGGCTTGCATACGCCAACTGTTCAGGTAGTGGCTCATCAGGAGGTTTGCTCATGCTCGAAAGATATGTGAATTATTGCTGCGAACTTTTAAGCAAACTGCCTTTGGAGTGTATGCAGTACAACTTTATGCAAATGGCGTTGCTGGCAACCATTTTTCTTGCACCTCTGACCGCCACTGCCGGAGTGCAGGTGGTCAACTACCGCATGGCATTTTTTGCTGACACCATCGGGCACAGCGTCTTTGCCGGAGCGGCATTGGGGGCGATTTTTCTGGGAGCCGCCGGGCCGGTGTGGGGTATGCCCATTACGGCGCTGCTCATTGGGCTGGGGGTGCTTTTTCTGCAAAAGCAGGGTAAACACTCTGCTGATACGATCATCGGGGTATTTTTTGCATTTATCGTTTCGCTGGGTCTGCTGCTTACCGGGAGCGACCACAACCTTGCCAAACTTGCCGGGCAATTCATCTTTGGCGATATACTGCTGGTAACAGCTCAAGATACAGTTTTGCTGGCACTTTTGAGCTTGAT
Organism: Victivallaceae bacterium; assembly: GCA_045585955.1. Classification (GTDB taxonomy): domain Bacteria; phylum Verrucomicrobiota; class Lentisphaeria; order Victivallales; family Victivallaceae; genus SIG78. The sequence goes on along the minus strand of JAZMZK010000090.1, from coordinate 6,257 downwards.
ATATTTATTGTTTACCACCTTTTCCTACAATGCTCTTTTGCTGATCGCCATTGATGAAGACAGTGCAAACGCCCACCGGATCAAGAGTGATTTTTACAGTTATTTGCATGTATCTTTGCTGGCATTGATCGTGATTTTTACAGTCAAGATCACCGGCGTCCTGCTGGCCGGAGCCATGCTGATAGTTCCGGCAGCAGCGGCAAGAAATCTGGCAAAACGAGCGGGAAGCATGTACTTTTACGCCGCAGTGACCGGCTTGATTTCCGGTATGGCTGGGTTGATAATTTCAGCACAGGATTGGGCAAACTTTCCCGCAGGTGCAGCAATGGTGATGACAAGCTGTATACTGTTTGCGGCAAGCCTGATCTGGAAAAAACTTGCCGCAAGATAATCTTCAATAATTTTTTTCGCCGGTCAGGCTGTATTTTCAGCGTTTGCACATCAGCGGAACCGGCGAGGAACCTTCCGGGCGGTCATAAAGTTCGCAATGACAGTCGCCAAGGTGTTTTACCTTAAACCCGTTAGCTTTGTATTCTTCATAGTCAAATGCATTCAGTTCGTCAATAGCGATCTGATGAAACCGGTCAAAATCCGGCCACCATTCCCAGCCGCTGCCGAAATCGTTATATAAATAAGCATCTGCACACTGTTTGCCAAGCTCCGGAGTTACATAAAATGCACCCATTGCCAAAACATTTACCCCATTGCCTGTAATTGCACGGAATGCGGCCGGAACCGACTCCACAACACCGGCATGAACGCCGGGACATTTGCTGGCAGCAATATGGATCCCCATACCGGTTCCGCAAAAGATCATTGCCCGGTCGAACTCTTTTTCAGTAATCATTGCACCAACGCGGAGACCGATTCTGTGAAACATCAACTCTGTATCATTGGGATCGCTGTCTGCATTGACGCCGATATCTGTAATTTTCCAGCCCTTTTTCTCCAAATATTCTTTGATTGCTTCTTTCAGGGGATAACCGGCAAAGTCAGCAGCCATCAACAATTCTTTATCTTTTACACTTTTCATATTTTTACCATATTATTTAGTATTTGCTTTTTTCGCCTTTTTATCCCGCATTTTTACAGCGTACAATATGAAGTTATACATCAAAGTACAGCCGGGGGCACGCATGGAGCCGTGAGCTGTGGAAGGGATTTCTATGCAGCGGACTGTTGTAACTTTATATACTCTCCGCAAACGGGCTTCCAGCAGCAGATTTTCTTCCAGTCTTGCGGGCCAATCCCAATTCCGGTCGCCCATAAGCAGCGTTATTTCCGGAGCGTTGGCAGAAGCATTACCGATAGGGGAAAATTCGTCGATCAAGAGATCCGGAACTTTTTCGCCCTTATCCTTGCGTTCTTTCAGTATCTGAAAATGGGTGGTCATCTGCCCGGAGAACGGGAAGAACCCGGCAAAGTCTTTGGGCTTTACGCCGTAAGCAGCCAGATATTTATCTGCCAAAGCGATCATCGCGGTCAGATATCCACCGGCAGAGTGCCCGGCTACAAAAACCATATTGGGGTCACCGCCAAACTCTTTGATATGTTTTTTGACCCACGCCGCAGCGGCAGCAGCATCGTAAATGTAATCCGGGCAAGCGGCTCCTTTGCCCGAAAGCCGGTAATTTACAGCCGCAACTGCAACTCTCTCGTAATCCAACGGCTGCGGGTAAAACTTATTGCCCCGGGCAAGACCGCCCCCGTGGAACCAGACAATTGTGGGAAAGTTCTTCACGCCATCGGGAGTACGCAAGTCCAGTTTGCAGCGTTCACGCAAATATTTTACATCGCCGGTTACCGGAAAATCTTTATCGTAATAAGCTATATCCTTGACTTCGGCTGCCGATACGCTGCCCCACACACAACACTGCAAGAGTGCCAGCAATAACATCTTTTTCATAAAATCACCTCATTATTGGTTGTTTTCAGCAAGTTTATTCTTTTTTCTGTCATGGAAGAAAAATTGTATGGCATTGTAGCTGTTGTGCCACAACACATAACTTATTACCCCCATAGCAACCAACGGTCCGGCGTAGACCAACGCCAGATAAATAGTCAGCGTGGTATTCTTCTGCCCCAGACTCTGGCTGGACTCGTGTTTAAGACCTTTCTCGCCAACAAAGTAACCGATGGCAAAGTTTGCCGCACAAATCAGCAATGCGATCAAAGCGATCTCGCCCACGATCAACAGCGATACATCCGGGTTTTTCTGAAAGAACTCCGCCGCCTGTGTGGCAATGATAAAGAGCGTGATCGACCAGAGCGAAAAGGTTGCGGTACGCACCTTTTTGGGCCATTCTCTCGCCGCCGGATGGAGCTTCAGAACTATCCGTGAAACAACATAGGGGATAACCAGCAGAAACGCCAGCGACTCCAGCACCCGCAGCATAAATCCCCACGATGTATCGCCGCACACCATCCCCATCAAAGGCGGCAAAACACAGGCGATCCCCAGATTAGTTACTACAAATGCGGTCAGCACATACCCAACATTGCCGTTGAGAAACCCCATAACTACCGCCGCCGCCGTCGCCGTGGGCGTTATGCCCACAAAGAACGCCGCCTGGGCAAGAGTATCATTGCCGGTGAGATATTTTACTGCGAAGTAACAGCTCACCCCGATAACAAGATTTACCAGTAATACAATAAAATGGGATTTCCGCAGCTTCATATCCCGGATGTTCAAACCGAGAAACACCATCAGCAGCATTATCATCAAAAGCCAGCGAATCAGAAAACTGGTACACGCCGCCTGCGGAAAAAACATCCCCAAACCAAGCGGCACAAAAATCATTGCCGGCCTTAAAAGATTTTTCAACATAACCAACTCCCGATGATCACAAACAAAAAAGCGTGGTGCAAACCTGTTTTGTGGGGAAAAAACCTTTTTGAAAAAAGGTTCTTTTCCCCACCTTGTCCCGCCATAGCCTTGGGCGACGGTGGAACCCCATTTTCCAACTTAATTTATATAAGAAAGATACAATGTTTTATCTGCAATAAATTTCACTGCTTTTATATAAAATCAAGCTTGCTGATTTTTTTCGACAGCAAATAAAATTTTATGCAAAAAAACGGAGGCATTGCAACCTTTTGCAAAGTTTTGCAACACCCCCTTTTGATGAGTCAAGCTTAAATTGATCAGCCGTTACGCTTTTCAAAGTCTTTCATAAAGTCGATCAGAGCATCCACGCCAGCCATGGGCATAGCGTTGTAGATGCTGGCACGGCAGCCGCCGACGATACGGTGACCCTTGAGCTGGGTCAAACCGGCAGCGGTGGCTTCCTTGACGAACTGGGCATCCAGCTCTTCGCTGGGCAGACGCCAGACCACATTCATACGGGAACGGCTGTCCTTCTGAACCAGGGTGCTGTAATAGCTGCTGCTGTCAAGGAAGTCATAAAGTTTGGCAGCCTTGGCATCGTTGATCTTTTCAATTGCAGCAATACCGCCCTGGGCTTTGATCCAGTCAGTAACCAGTGCCAACAGGTAAATAGCAAAGGTCGGCGGGGTGTTGTAAAGCGAATTGTTTTCGCTGTAAGTCGAGTACTTGAGCATGGTGGGCAGATTGGCCGGAGTGCGTTCAAGCAAATCGTTACGCATAATGACTACTGCCATACCGCTGGGGCCGAGATTCTTCTGGGCACCGGCGTAGATCATGCCGAAATCGTTGACATTGACTTCACGGGACATGATGTCGCTGGACATATCAGCGATCAGCGGCACATTCTTGTCAACTTTGGGGAACACCCGGTACTGGGTACCGGCAACAGTGTTGTTGCTGGTAATGTGCAGATAAGCCGCATCAGCCGGAGTGGCTTCCCACTTGGCGAAATCCGGAATGTAAGCATATTTATCTTCTTTGCTGGAGCAGACGATGCGGGCCTTGCCCAGATTGGCGGCTTCTTTGTAAGCCTTGTTGCTCCACACGCCGGTATCAGCATAGTCGGCAACCTTGTCGCCCAACAGGTTCATAGCGAGCATGGCAAACTGCATGCTGGCACCGCCCTGAATGAACATTACGGAGTAATCATCGCTGACCTTCATAAGCTCTTTAACATTGGCAACCGCCCGTTCAATGACTTCGGTGAACTGCTTGCCGCGGTGAGAAAGTTCCACAAGACCGCTGCCGGAATCCTTGAAGTTGCAAAATTCAGCCTGGGCGATTTTCATTACATCCTCCGGCAGCATAGCCGGACCTGCACTGAAGTTATAGGTCTTCATTGTTTTATCCTTTCTCAATAAATGAAGGTCGTTAAAAATATTAAGTGAATAATATACACCTATTTATATTTTTTTCAACTCTTTTTCAAAAATTTAAGTATTTTTTTTGACCATGTTGCATGATGCGGAGTTTTTATAAGAAACAAGCAAGAGTAATTTACCTCCATTGCTCCTCCCCTGATCGTATCTGTATTACAAAAAAAAAGCGGAACACCTTAACATGTTCCGCAACCGCTCATATCACATCGGCATCAACTTTTCAGCTGCCGCTCCAAAACTGCAACAGCTCTGCGCAGCTCTTCGTCTTTGGCACACAATTCAGGGACTTTTGTCCATGCGTTTATAATCGTTGCATGGTTACGCCCGAAAGCACTGCCCAGCTGCGGGAAGCTGCTGTCGGTAAGCTTGCGTGCCAGATACATTGCCACCATTCTCGGCTCTGCAATACTTTTGGGGCGCTTGTTACTCAAAAGATCACTGACCCGCAAATTAAAGTATTCGGCAACCTTTTTCTGAATATCATCCACCGTAATATGCTGCAAAGTGAACTCTTCTTCAAAAACTGAATGCAGTATATATTCCACGCGTTCAATGGTTACGGGCATATTCTTTTCCAGCGACACTCTGGTAAAAAGCTGGATAAGAGCACCATGCAAACGGCGAACATTACTGGAAATGCGCGATGCAATAAACTCCAATATTTCATCTTCAAAGCGCATCATAAAATTCTGCTGCATTCCACGCAGAATCGCTATACGCATCTCCAAACCCGGAGCATAGATTTCAGTAGTAACCCCCTGCTCAAAACGGGAAATAAGTCTGGCTTCCAACCCGGCGATCTCCGACGGGCGTTTATCGGAAGTCAATATGATCTGCTTGCCTTCCGAATACAACGCATTGAACGCATTGAAAAACTGTTCCTGCAACTGCCCCTTGCCGCCCAAAACATGAATATCATCGACCAGCAGCATATCCACATCGCGCAGCTGCGAACGGAACGATCCGTACTGATGACTGTTGAGTGATGCTACAAAATTGTTGAGAATATCTTCGCAAGTAGCATATCTCACTACCATATTGGGGTTACACTTACGGGTTTCATGCGCAACAGCATGAAGCAAATGGGTTTTACCGATACCGGTGTTACCGTAAATATAAAGCGGATTGAACAATCCCGGCTTTTCCGATGCAGTCCGGGCGGCTGTGTAAGCGTAACGGTTTTCTTCGCCAACTACAAAGTTATCAAAAGTGTAGTTGGAATTTACTCTGGTGCTTCTCGGCTGCAATGTTTCAACCACACTTACAGCCGGTGTCGGAGGAGTCTGCACGATTTCTTCAACAGCCGCAACAGCCTCCTCTTTGGCAGCCGGGGAATGACCAGCCTCAAAAATATGCAAATAATCTCTGCCATTGATATTGCTCAGCGCATCAGCTATCTGTGCAGAGTACGACTGCTCCACCCACTCGGCGAAGAAATCATCCGTCACCCCCAGCACCAATGTCGAATCATCCACCCGCAGCGGCAGCATATTGGCAAACCACTGTTCGTAGATATTCCCCGGTACCATGGTACGCAATTTTTCCGCAGCGCTCTTCCACAATTCCGCTGCTGATTGTTCTCCGTTATACATTTTTTACCTTGAAAATTTTTCCGCAACTCTTTTCTTCTCCAAACATTGCGGATGACTTATATAAAACTTTATAACATTTTTCTTTACAAACAAATCGCCAAAGTTGTTCACAAGTTGTTGTAATTCCTGCTTATTCGTACGAGTTACAGCTATTGAACACCTGTCAGCAGTTGTTCAAAAACACTTCCAAACCCTGATCAAACAGCCGGAATCCACCATTTTTTGAGCTCAAACAAGCTCAAAACAATCAAACGACCGTATTTCCAGCAGACTTTTTGCTGTAAAAAGCTGTTTCCTTATAGGAGAATAGCAACTTACAACAAAAATTGTGTTTTCACGCACAACTTATTAACAAGTTATTAACAACCCCGTTGCGCTTTCGCTTGCGGCGAACAATTA
>JAZMZK010000089.1:0-39984 GCA_045585955.1 Victivallaceae bacterium | reverse complement strand
TCCCGGCATTTATCTATTTGCTCTGCAAATAGATAAATGCCATTCAAGTTTTAAAAAAGTTCCAATACAAAAGTTAATCATAAAGATTTTTACTGACCTACCCGTATTGGGAACAGAGCCTATTAAAAAACAGCAGGCTTTTATTTGCTGCAATACAATTTTATTTATTCGCCGGTATCGATCGCTATCTGCCGGCGGACAAATGTTGGTATATCGAAATTTACTCCATCGATCACTGTACCGGTTTGGCCTTCAAAAATCCCGCTGCTGGCAATGGCAAGCGGCAGGGTTTGCTGAATCGGAGCGTTGCTGTTTTTGGCAGCTGCTTTGCGTTTCCGGCTGCTGGTTTTGGCATTTTCGCTTATTTGCACAGCAGCGGCTTCCTGCTCGTCGTATTTTATTGCAACGGCGGTCAGTGTTACCTTGGAACCGACTCCCTGGCGGATGTTGGCGCCGATAATGGTTTTGGCGTTTATGCCGGTCATATTTCCGGCGTGTTCAAGCGTGCGCTTTACATCCGATAAGCTCAATTCGTCGCCGCCGGTAAGATTTATTATTACAGCATCGGCTTCTTTGAGCTTTGCCGCTCCTCCGAGGAACGGTGAATCTGCCAGCGTGTTCAATGCCTGGTTGCAGGATTCGGCAGCGGTCGCCGCCGCTCCGAACCCTACTCCGATCGCCGCATAGCTTTTGCGGGAACGCAATATGGTTGACAGATCGCCGATATCAGCAGAGAGCAGGTTGCCGGGCTGAAGCAGATCCACCAGTCCGATCAAGGTACGGGCAATTTCCATATCTGCCATACGGAAGGCTTCATTGAAGGGCGTTTCTGCGGGCAGTACCGAAAACAGAAGATCGTTGGGAATACTCAAAACCGTATCCGAAAGCGCAAGCAGTTCACGCAAGCCGTCTTCGGCGCATTTGCTGCTGCCGTAACCTTCGAAGGCAAAAGGCATTTCCATAAGCAGAAGTGCAGTTTTGGATAACGACCTTGCCAAACGGGCAATAACTCCGGCACCGCCGGTGGCTGTTCCACCGCCCAGGCCGCCTGCAACTATCAGTATATCGGCCTGCGTGATGAGCGCTTGCAGCCGGGAGCTGTCGCGCGAAATCGCCCGTTGCCCTTTGATGGGATCGCCACCGGCGCCTTGTCCGTAGAGCCATTGCTCTGCACACAGTATTTTGCACTCTTCAGGCAATCCGGTCAACCGGTCAAGCGCGCTGCGGTCAGTATCGAAAACTGCAAGCATAAGACCGGCAGATTCAGGCAATGAACTTAAAGTCTGCACGATTCTGCCGCCGGCGCCGCCCAGCCCCAGCACTAAAACTTTGCTGTTGTTTACTGTATTATCCATAAAGTTCTCTTCCTTCAGTTTTTCATATTGCTGCGCAGATTTTTAAATGTACGGCTTGTGGCATCGCCGAAAATAGATATTCTTTCGAGCAGCTTACCGATAAAACCTTCCTGCCGGCGATTTTCGCTTTGCAATGCAAGCATATAACCATAACGCAACGCTCCGTAAATAGTGCTGTAACGGGGATCGTTCAGCTCTTGCGGTATACTACTTACTGCGCTGAACGGTTTGCCGATACGCGATGGCAGATCGCATACTTTATGAAAGATCTCCCGGGTTTGGAAAAATTTTGCCCCGCCGCCGGTAAGCACGCACCCACCGGCAAGATTATTCCAGAAACTCTCTTTACCCAGCTGCCCGCGGATAAGTTCAAAAAGTTCCTGTATGCGCGCTTCGGTTATGCGATTGAAACTTTCGATGGGGATCTTCCGCAAACTGCCGGTATTTAGACGGCATTCAATAAACTGATGATTTTCCCGGTTGTATTTTTCCAGAGTACCTTCTTCCAGAAGTTTGCGGCAGTAATTCATCGGCAGATTCAAGCCGATAGCCAGATCATTTGCCACATGTTCAAAACCAATGGCAATAACTCCGGAGGCAAGAACTCCGTTGTTGCAGACTACTGAATATTCAGTAGAACCGGCTCCGAAGTCGATCAGCAGAACACCACTTTCCAGTTCATCATCCGAAAGCAGTCCGAACATGTCGGCTATGGGGCTGAAAATCATTTCCGGCTCGTAGTCAAGTCCGGCATCCTGCAAAATAACCGAGAAATTTTCCAAACGGTTGCTGTTGCCGTGGATGATATGCGAATACGCTTTCAGCACATTAGCGCGCTGTTTCAGCGGCTGCGACGAGCGCCGGATACCGTCGATCATGTAATAGGCATCAAAACTGTTGATCATGCGGCGGTCGGTATTGAGGTTTTGGATTTTTGCATTGTTGACCGCCTCAAAAATCTCATCTTCGGTTATACGGTGTTCTTCGTTTTGAACAAACGCAGTACCTTCGCTTAACATCGAAGCTATATCGCAACCTGTAACCGCAACGACAAACATGGAACTGTTATTGAGTTCCCGACCGCTTTGTATATCAGCCTGATCCATAGCATCAATAAGTTTTTCGATCAGCAGATCCATGGAAACTATCTCGCCTTTGACGACCGCCCCGCTGCTGGAAGTTTCCCCTTTACCGATGATATTCAAATCTTCATCGGTATATTCGCCGATAAGCACACAGACTTTGCTGGTGCCTATTTCCACGGCGGTAATTATATTGTGCTGTTTAAACATATCCAATACCCTGTACTTTAATAAGTTACAATATCATTTGCATAGCAACGCATCAAAAGCAGCATTCCGGCAGCGACAGTATTGTTGAAAAAGTGCAATACTATCGTTGTCCAGAGCGTGCGGCTGTTTGCATAAAAATTCTGCCATATAAAACTGAGTGTCAGCAGACCCGGCAGTTGCAGCAGCGACATGTGTGTTGCCGCAAATATCAGCGATGCAATGAATGCTGATATTGAATGAGGAAACACTTTCAGGAATGCCCCGTAAAGCACACGCCTGAAGAATATCTCTTCAAAAACCGGTGCTGCCAGCAATGCCGTTACCAGCAACGCTGCAACTTCAGCTGTATTTTCCGACATCGCCGCTTCAATGGTTGGCGGTACACCCAGATCCCAGTTCAGTTTGCTGCCGATGTATCCCCAAATCAAGGTTACAGCTCCGCCCAGCAGCGTAAGCAAAGCAGCCAGCGGCAATCCCCACAGCAGCATTTTGACCGGAAAACGGCGAAAACCAAGTTCCAGCATGGCTCTGCGGAAGCTTTTTTTGTAAAGCATGACTTGCAAAAAAAGCACCAGAATACCGATCAGCGGCCCGGCAGCTGCCATTACGCACCCGGCGGTATTGCTGAAATTTTTCAGGCTTGCTCCACCCAGCGGTATGAGTATATACCCGGTACAAAATGCCGCCGTTGCCGCCAAGACCAGTTTCCAGGATACCATTCTTATATGCCCGGTATGGGCTGCCGCCGGAGCTGTGTAGCCGTAGACCATTACTTCTCCTTTCCGGCATTGAGTATACAGCTGTATTCGGCTGCTATACGCAGTGTTTCTTGCAGCAGTACATCAGATTGAGCAGATTTTTTACCGGATTTTTTGTCGGAGTCATCGAGCATTGCTTCAACTTTGTCGGCAGCGGCTTTTTCGTCGTAATATTCTTTGAGCCGCTGTTTTTCGTTGAGCGATACACTTTTGCGGTCCCGGATTTTTTTGAAACGCTCAATATCTTTCTGCAACCGCTTGAGCTGCGGATCATTTTTCAGCCGCAGCTGACTGGAAAGAGCAAGCTGCTTTTTTACAGAATTGGTAAGCAGCCGGTAGCCGGAAAAAGAATTCATGGAGATTTCTGCCTGTTTGATTTTTTGCCAGGGCAGGTGATTATCGCTGTAAATTTCTCCGATTTCCATAACTTCAGTAAAACTTGGCAGTATGATGTCCGGCGTTATGCCTTTAGCCTGATTGGATTCACCGCTTATGCGGAAAAACATTGCTATTTCGTGAGTCAGACTTCCCGCATCCATCTTGCGGTTGAAAAAGCGCAAAAAGCGGGTCAGATCGGTTACGCTTAAAACCGTTCCTTTGCCGTAAGTGCGGCTGTCGCCCACCAACAGTGCGCGCCGGTAATCCTGCATTGCTCCGGCAAGGATCTCGCTGCTGGATGCCGAGAATTTACTGACCATTATCACCAGCGGCCCCGAGTAGGCTATGCGTTCATCCGGATCGGTGTAGACATTCAGTTTGCTGTCGGCATCAACCACCTGTACCACCGGGCCTTGAGTTATGAACAATCCGCTCAAAGTGATCGCTTCCGGCAGGCTGCCGCCGGAATTGCTGCGCAAATCAAGGATCACGGCATCGACCCGGGCGGCTTTGAAGTCCTGAAGTATCTTGTTTACATCACGGGTGCAGCTGCGGTAATTGGGCAGACCTTTGGCGGCACCTTCAAAATCCATATAAAAGTTATTGAGTTTGATAACCCCGATGCGTTTGGTGCTTTTATCCGGTGCAGTTACGGTTTGGATCTTGCCTTGAGCAGCATTTTCTTTTAGTTCCACCTGGCCGCGGGTGATGGTGATATCTTCCGGCATTGCTGCTGAACCCTTTTCGGCAGAAAGCACTGTCAGAGTGACTTTGGTACCCGCCGGACCGCGGATAAGTTTTACAGCATTGCTTATGCTCATATCTATCACATCCACAGGTTCGCCCTGTTCCTGAGTAACGGCAATGATGCGATCTTCGGGTTTGAGTTTGCCGTTTTTATCTGCCGGGCCGCCGGGAACCAGATCAACAACTTTCACAAAGCCGTCTTCGTTGGTAAGGGTTGCTCCGATACCGGATAGCGAGAGCTTGAACTGGATATTGAAATCTTCTTCCTGTTTAGGTGTTGAATAATGCGAATGCGGTCCGTAAACTTGCGCCATAGCAGTCAGGAACATGCCCAGAATATCCATTTTATCAGCTTGAGCCGCAAAATTGTATTGGTCGTGCAAGCGGGAACGGACTTTGTCTTCGGGGGATTTTTTTGCCCAGCGCTTTTTCATTTCTGCCTGAACATCCGGGTCTTTGGCGCGTTCCTGCATGACTTTTTGCATCAAACGGTAATAGAGCAGATCGTTTTTGAGGCGTTTGCGCCAGAGTTCTTTGAGCTCTTTATCGTCCTGCGGGTAATCAGCATCTTTGCGGTCTGCCGTATAGCTTTCGCGGGTATCGAAAGTTACTCCGTTTTTCATAAGCGTTTCCACAAAAGTCCGGTATTCCCGGAGTCGTTCCAGATAACGGTTGTAAATGCTGTAAATCGCCCGGAGTTCTCCGTTGTTGATTTCGTCCAGCAAGCGGAAGCGGTCTTTGCCGAACGAAAGAATATCGCGCCGGGTAAAGTAGACTTTCCCCGGGTCGAGAATTTTAAAATATCCATCGAAGATCAATGACGAAAGTGCTGCATCCTGCGCCAGTTTGCGGAAATGGTTTTTTTCAAGTGCTTTGGCTGTAAGTCTGCCGGTCAGTTCAAGCTGACCCGGCAAGATATTTGTATTGCCGGGGCTTGCGACGGCGGAAAAGGCACAGCAGCAGCCTGTGAAGATCAGCACTGCCGCTGTAAGAGTTTTCAGAACGAGTTTATTTTTCATATTTAAATTTCAAATCCTTGCATTTATACTATATGGGTGGTAATATAATATCAATGTTATGCTCTTTCTAATTACAAAAGCAAATATTTTCAACTTTTTTCAGGATTTTTATGGATTTGCCGGAAAAGAATTTGACCGATTGCCGGGTGCCGCAGTTTGATGAAATTCTCATCAGCTGCTCGCAGCGCCGTAAACGCATCGGAATCAAGCTGAAAAGTGATGGCAGAGTGGAACTGCTGGCACCGGAAAAAGTTTCTTTGACGCAACTGCGGGCGGCATATAAAAGTTTTGAACCGTGGTTGGCAGGGCAGTTGAAAAAACTTTCCGCAATTTCTCCGGAAGAGCGCACTCATAACTTTGAATTCAAACCGGGCGGTATATTCTTTTTCTGCGGCAAAAGCTATGTGCTGAAATATGTGCCGGAGAGTTCAAGCAAAGTTATTGCATTGAACGAAGATTGCCTGCTGACTCCGAATGATGATCCGCTGGCGATCCGAAGTATGCTTGAGGCTTTTTACCGGCGGCATGCCCGGAGAATAATTACTGCCAGACTGGAAGAATTCAGCCGTCAGTTCGGGTTCAGCTGCCGCAAGATAAATATCAACGGCGCCAACCGGCGTTTCGGCTCTTGCAACAGCAGAAAAGAGTTGAACTTTTCGTGGCGTCTGATAATGTATCCTATGGAACTTATTGATCTGGTGATATTGCACGAATGTTCACATTTCAGAGAAATGAATCACTCTCCGGCATTTTACCGGGTACTGGCTGAATATATGCCGGATCACCGGAAACGCTCTGCTGAACTTGACCGGTGGAGCCGGAAACTTTCCGGTTATTAATGCTGCTGCCGATAGAAAACAGCACTGCTTGCGGAAGTTTGGTACATCTCAAAACTTTTATCTGATATTGGGCTTGTATGCCGGAGTGCCCGGAAAGCTGTAAAGAAAAATAAGCAAATACTTAATTTTTTTTGTTGATAATCTGAAAAAATTAAGTATTAAGTTAAATTTTGCTTGATTTTATTCGTTTTTAGTATAAATTAACTTAAAAATTAATAAAACACTTAATTTTTTTGTTAATGGTACTGTTATGCGAAAATTCAACAACACCGGTATTTCGAAGGGTACTGCTGATTCTGTAAAAAAGCATCTTACGGATTTCCGGGCGGGTAATAAAGAGGCTTTCGACTTTATAGCTCTCTATTATATACCGCAGCTGAAAGCGCTGGCGCATAAATTGATGCGCTCCGGGAATGAGGCGGACGATGTTGTTCAGAATACATTGATACTGGCTTACCGTTATTTAAGCAACTTCCGCAGTAATTCGCAGCTCTCCACTTGGCTTTGCCAGATACTCATCAATCAAACCAACAATTATTTCCATAAAAAGAAAAGGTTTGGTATACTGCTTGAAGATTACCGGGTAAATGTTTTAACCGACCAGGTCGTAGCGGACAGGTCAGCTGAATATGAAAGCGCCGATCTCTGCTGTGCTGTGTACAGAATGATCGACGAGTTGCCAAAAGACTCAAGAATAGTTCTTATACTGTGGCTGCGCGGCTTGAAATATTCTGAAATAGCATACCATTTGGGGTGTTCGATAGGTTCGATCAAATCCCGTTTGTCAAGAGCCAGAAAGCGTTTGAGAAAACTGTTGGAAAAAGACGATATATTAGCCGCAATACTTAAAAATTTGTGATTCCTTTACTGCTGTACAGCCGCTGTCGGGGCAGACAGCAAGGTTTATTTGGCAAATATTATTGAAAAAAATACAGATTTTGTTTGCAAAAGTTGTCTAGGCATGTTATTTTATTGTAAATAAGCCTGATAAACTTGAAGGATTGTTTGGCAAATGGCTCTTAACGACACCCGTTACCGTAAGATAACTGCGGAGCTGGAAAACCGGATCCGTTGCGGCATCTATGCTCCCGGCGCGGCACTCCCGCCCCGGGTGGAGCTTATGGCGGAATTTTCGGTGGCGCGTGCCACGATCGACCGCTGTATCGGCGAATTGCGGAGGCGCAATCTGGTGATTTCCCGCCACGGCTCCGGAACTTTTGTCAAAGATGAACTGCACCACCCTTATCATGTAGCAGTGGTTAATTCGCACGCAATCAAGCATAAACTGCCTGACGCGTGGGAAGTCAAAGCCATTCACGAAAAAGAGCTTCAGCACAAATCCGACTGGGCTTCTTTGCTGGACTACGACGGAGTTATATGGGTACGGCCGGGCAGAACGCTGAAACCGGCGATCGAATTCCTGCACAATCAGGTTCCGCAAGTAGTTATCAACCGCATTATTTCCGGAGAAGTCTGTGTTTCCACCGACCACCGCGGCGCCTATTATGAAATAACCCGCGAGCGGCTCGATCACCTGCCGGCAAGTCAGGTTTATTTGCTGCAGACCAACGAAATAGCCGATCCCACCAGCTACCGGGAAACCGGATTTATTGATGCCTGCCGGGCGGCGCAACGCTTTTACGAAGTCTGGCAAATGCCGGATAATTTTGAAGATAAACTTGCCAGACTCGAAGAATTGCCCGTAACTTCCGGTAAACCGCTTCTGCTGATTTCTACAACTATGGCAAATACCGGAGCGGTGATGTGGTTTGCCAGAATGCACAATCTCAAGTGGGGCAAAGATATTTTTTACAGTGATTTTGATAATGATCTGCCCTCCTCGTGCTGGGGAGTGCGGGTTACAAGTTTTATACAGAACAACTCTGCGCTGTTTGACGGAGCGGTTTCGGAGCTGGAAAGTTTGCTGGAAGGCAGACTCGGCGGCGAACGCCACACTCTGATTGTTCCCGAACGGCGGCAGGGCGATACATAAACCATAAACCACCCTTAACACTTCAATAAACAAGGAGAAGAAAAATGGGTAAAGTAATTACCGTGGCAATCGCCGGTCAGGGTCGCAGCGGCTGGGGTATCCATGCCAAGTACCTGCGTACCAACGCCAACTTCAAGATCGTTGCCGTAGCCGATGAATTGCCGGAACGCCGTCAGCAGGCGATCGACGAACTCGGTTGCGAAGCTTACAGCAACTATGCTGAATTGCTGGAAAAGGGTCCCGCAGTTGATCTTTTTGTCAACGCCACCCCCAGTGCTTTCCATGTGGAAACCAGCATGGCTGCCATGAAATCCGGCAAGATCAAATATCTTGTGACCGAAAAACCCACCGCCACCACCGTCGAAGAATTCGATATGCTTGTGGAAACTGCCAAAGAAACCGGTGTGCTGCTCTATCCCTTCCAGAACAGCCGTTTCTACCCCATGTTCACCAAGATCCGCGAAATCATCGCTTCCGGTGTGCTGGGCAAGATCGTTTACATCCGTTCCAACTGGAGCGGTTTCGGCCGTCGTTGGGACTGGCAGACCCGTCAGGATCAGAAAGCCGGTAACTTGTTCAACACCGGGCCGCACCCGGTTGACCAGGCGGTCGTGCTGTTCGGTGAAGAATATCCGACCGTGAACGCCGTGTTCGCTTCCGAACACTGGGATCTCGGCGGCGATGCCGAAAACATGGCTCTGGTGCGTTTGACCGGTCCCAACAACCCGACTATTGATATTGACATCAGCAGTCTGCAGGCTTACAAGATCGGCAATATGTACAATATTTCCGGTACTTACGGCGGTTTGATCGCCGATGCCAACAAGATCCAGTGGAAGTATTTCAATCCGGAAGAAGCCCCCAAACAGGAATTCTGGAAGCCCTGGAGCAAAGACCGTCAGTATTGCGGCGAACAGCTCAAGTGGACCGAAATGACCTGGGAATGTGCCAACGCCAACAGCAACGCCACCGGTTTCTCCGAAATCGTGCATCTGCTCTACAAAGACTTCTACGCCGTAGTCACCGAAGGCAAAGCCCCTGAAATCACCCACGATCAGGTGCGCCGTCAGGTCTACATCATGGAAGAAGCTCACAAGCAGAATCCGCTTCCGAAAAAGCCCCTCAAGTAAGGCGTTTTTCTGAAGTAAAAATAACAGGGTATTGCAAAAACTCAAAAGTTTGCAATGCCCTGTTTTTTTGTGCTAAAACAATATAAAAAATATTATGCGCGGAAAAATTTTTTTTTCAGCGGTATTTTGCCCATTTGGGATCGTTTTCAAAGACTTCTTTGTAGAAATCTTTGAGCTTGAGATCCGCAGCAGCGGCTTCGTCCAGAATGATCACGGTATCCGGGTGCAGCTGCAATGCGGTACTGCTGATCATGGCGGTCATGGGGCCTTCGATGGCAGCTGCGGCGATAGCGGCTTTGCGTTCGCCGGTAATCAGCTGCAAAACTTTTTTGGCATCCAGCACGGTACCGACACCGGCTGTGTAAGCACGGCGGGGCATGGATTCCGGCGGATTGAAGTAAATCTTGTTCTGTTCATAGGTGGTATTGTTCAAATAAGCCACATGGGTACGGCTGGCAAAGCTGGTGCCGGGGTCGTTGAACCCAACATGACCGGATTTACCGATACCCACCAGCCACAGGTCGATACCGCCGGCTTCGTCGATGGATTCATCGTAACGGGCGGCTTCGTACTCTTCATCTTCAGCCAGACCATCGGGCAAATGGGTGTTTCTGATGTCGATATTGACATTGTTGAAGAGGTGCTTATTCATGTAATAGCGGTAGCTCTGATCGTGTTCCGGAGCCAGACCGGCGTATTCGTCCAGGTTCCAGCTGCGCACCTGGGAGAAATCCACTTCGCCAGCTTTGTTGAGCTTGGAAAGTTCAGCGTAAACATTTTCCATGGTCGCACCGGTGGCAAGACCGAGTTTGAATTCCGGCTTGGCATTGATCGCATCGGCGATCATGCGGGCGGCGAGCTTTTCTGCATCAGCAGAAGTTTTGCAGATAATGACATCCATAATATCAAATCCTTTTGGTTAATGGTTGATCGTTGTATTAGAAAATATAACATCAATAACGATTTTTACAATGGTTTTTTGTTAAATAATGGACATTTTTAACCTTGCATGAACAGTTATATGGCAGGAAATGCAATTTTTATGGATAAAAAAACAATTAATATGCAGCTGCCGGGCTTGCTCCGACCACTGGCGGCATCCAGCCGCCATTCGCCGTATACGCCGGGCTTCGTTACACTACGCCGCGGCTTGCGGGCGATAGGATAGTTGGCGGCGAACACTTGCGAGCCTATGAACACTATGAATACTACGAATACTATGCAGGCAAAACCCAACATAAAGCTCGCTGACAACAGTTTGGCGGCAAGAGCTGTCCGTAAAAGTCCGTACCAGTCCGTAAAAGTCAGTATCAGCCGCCATCAACCGTATCGCCCGCGCATGCGGCCCATTTAAAACGCAAAAAGCTCCGTCGTTTCCGACAGAGCTTTTTTCGATCTTTGTAAAAATTACAGAGAGATCGCGCCGCAGGGGCATTCGCCGACGCAAGCACCGCATTCGATGCATTTTTCTTCGTCGATCTTGGCGACGCCGTCCACGATTTCGATAGCTTCGACCGGGCAGGCGGCCACGCACACGCCGCAACCGGCGCAGGCAGAGGTGTCAACTTTAGCAGCCATTTTCTACTTCTCCTTAAGGATTTCAGGTTGTTCTTGCTCGCTGACCGGATCGCGTATCCGATCAACAACCTATCTCTTAATATACATCCAAATTAATATTTGTCAAGCTTTTTGATCTAAATTCAAATATCGTACTTGACAGTTCCGGTCACGCCGAACCGCAGACAATCTTTCAGATACTCCATACCCTCTTCGGCACTGTCGACGATGTGGTAGAGTTCAGTATCATCCGGCGAGATGTATCCGGAACCGCCCAGTGTTTCGTCGATCCACTTTACCGCCCCGCTCCAGAACTCTTTGCCCACCAGAATCAGGGGGATGCGGTTGACCTTGTTGGTCTGCACCAAAGTAAGAGATTCAAAAAACTCATCCATAGTTCCAAAACCGCCGGGGAAAATGAATACACCCACGGTGTATTTGAGGAAATTGACTTTCCGCACAAAGAAATAGCGGAAGTTCAGCGACTTGGTCTGGTAGGGATTGGGCCGCTGTTCATGGGGCAGAACGATGTTCAACCCAACGGTTTCGCCGCCCGCAGCAAAGGCGCCTTTGTGAGCGGCTTCCATGATCCCGCCGCCGCCGCCGGTAAGCACGCCGTAACCGTTTTCCGCCAGCAGTTTGCCCAGAGTTTCCGCCTGCTGGTAGTAGGGGTGATCCTGGGGGGTGCGTGCTGACCCGAACACGGTAATAAGCGGTCGCTCGATTTCCGCCATATCTTCAAAGCTTTCCACAAATTCGGACATGATGCGGAAGACCCGCCAGGCATCAAAATGAGAGTGCTCGATGCTGGAGGCAAAACTCTGACGGGCAGGATGGTTGGCGGGATTGACTTTCGGGGGGATCTTTTCACTCATAAACGGCTCCTTTCGTACTGGTGTTCTGTTGGCAATATAATCCTGATTTGTACTTCTGCAACTTTTTTTTGCTGTTTTTGTTGCAAAAAACCGTCTAAAACTGTATATTATAAGAGTTGATTTGTATAATAAATGAATTTTTAATGTAAATATATAGCTTGGGAGCGAGCAAATAATGGCTGAATTTTATCTGGATTTTGAAAAACCGATCGCAGAACTCAGAACCAAACTCCGGGAACTTTCCGAGATCAGCACCGCCCATCCCGGCGATGCTATGGCTAACTGTGTGAAAATGCTGGAAGCTCAGTTGGATGAAACCATCCGCAACACCTACGCAAACTTGTCCAGCTGGCAGCGGGTGCAGCTTGCCCGGCATCCGGAACGGCCCTATGCGCTGGATTACATCAGCCGCATTTTTACTGACTTTATGGAATTCCACGGCGACCGCCGTTTTGCTGACGATAAAGCTATCGTCGGCGGTTTTGCCCGTTTCAACGGCAAACCGGTAATGGTCGTGGGTACCCAGAAGGGCAGAGATATGCGGGAAAATTTGTTCCGCAACTTCGGCTGGCCCAGTGCGGAAGGCTACCGCAAAGCCATGCGGCTTATGAATATGGCAGACCGGGCAGGGGTGCCGATCATCACTTTTATTGATACGCCCGGAGCATTCCCCGGTGTGGCTTCCGAAGAACGGCACATCGGCGAAGCTATTGCGGTGAACTTGCGGGAAATGTTCGGCTTGAGCGTGCCGGTGATTTGCGTGGTTATCGGCGAAGGCGGTTCCGGCGGAGCGTTGGGCATCAGCGTAGGCAATAAGATATTGCTGCTGGAAAATGCCTATTACTCGGTCATCACCCCCGAAGGCTGTGCGGCGATCCTCTGGAAAAACCGCTCCTTTGCTCCCCGGGCGGCTGAAGCACTGAAACTTACCGCTGCTGATCTGACCAAACTGGGCGTGGCAGACGAAGTTATCAGTGAACCTATGGGCGGAGCCCATGTGGATTACGACAAAGCTGCTGAACTTTTGAAAGTATCGCTGGAAAAGAATCTTGCTGAACTCAAAAAATTAAGTGCCGCCAAGTTGCGGGAACAGCGTTACGAAAAGTTCCGTAAGATCGGTCAGGTTGCCGAAGCTGTTGAGGAAGCTCCGACCGAAGAAAAATGAGTTTTCTCTATGAGTGAACAAGTCATATTGCGTCCGGCTGAATTGCCGGACGTGCATAACATACACCTTTTACTGCACGATTACGCCACCGAAGGCGTATTGCTTGACCGCAGCGAAGAAGATATAACGCATTATCTCAAGAACTTTACAGTGGCGGTGGATGAAAACAGCGATCTGCTGGGCTGTATGGCAGTGCGGGATTTCGGCAGCGATCTGTTGGAAGTACGGTCGCTGGCGATCCGGCGTGATTTGCGAAAATCCGGCATTGGCAGAAAGTTGATCGCCAAAGCCATTGAAAGACTTGATGCCCAACGCACTGACTACCGGCTTTTTGCCCTCACTTTACAGCCGGGATTTTTTGAACGGCTGGGTTTTGAAATCGTGGAAAAAGAGCTTTTCCCGGAAAAGATCTGGGCAGATTGCAGTCATTGCCCCAAACGGGATCGCTGCGACGAAATTGCAGTGATCTATTACGGTAACACTCAATGAAACGGCATGTTGCGGCACACTTGCCTGCCGATGCCGAAGGCCGGACACTGCTGGAATATTTAAGCGGAAGATTTGCCTATCACACCCCGCAGGAGTGGCAGGAAAAGATCCTCAATGGCGAGATCGCCCTCGATAACACAATTACCCTTGAACCGGAAACAAGGCTTAAAAGCAATATGCTTTTGGAGTATTTTCCGCAAAATCTCGTTGAACCTGCCGTCAACAGCAATTACCAAATCGTTTACGAAGATGAATATTTGCTGGTGATCGACAAACCCGGCAATCTGCCGGTGCATCCGGCGGGGCCTTATTTTTCCCACACCCTCTGGGCAATGCTGGCAGAGCATGGTTACGGTAAAGTGCATTTGGTCAACCGCCTTGACCGGGAAACTTCCGGCTTGCTGATCGCTGCTAAAAGCGGGAAGATCGCCGGAGAGATCAGCAAAAGTTTTGCGGAAATGGAAAAGTGCTATCAGGTGCTGGTGCACGGCGACTTTCCTGAACAGCTCCACGCCTGCGGATTTCTGGTGCCGGATAAAGATTCCCCCATCAAAAAGAAACTCAAATTCGTTGAAAATGCGGTCGATATTTCTGAAGCAATGGTGGTGGAAACATACTTTGAATTGCTGAAAAAGAACAATGATTTTTCGCTCCTTTCAGCCCGGCTGCTGACCGGCAGGATGCACCAGATCCGGGCAACTTTGCGGGGCTTGGGCTATCCGGTAGCGGGGGACAAACTTTACGGTCTTGACGAACAATTTTACCGCCGCTTTGCCCTGGATACTCTTACGGCTGAAGATCGCCAAGCGTTAAAGCTTGACCGGCAGGCACTGCACTGCTGCAAGTTGAGTTTTACGCATCCGGTAAGCGGGGAAATCCTGACCTTTGTTTCGGAACTCCCGCCGGAAATCGCAGCACTTCTGCAATAGATCACACTCCCCGTTTTTCGGGGTGCCAGATAAATTTATGCATTTGCAGCTGCATACGGCTGTTGGGGATGTTTTTTTCCAGCAGCCACGCCACGATTTCTGCTGGTTCGATCTTGCCGAACACTGCGCTGAACAAAAGGGGTATACCAACAGCATCCAGTTCCCAGCGCTTGATCCAGCTGTAAGCATATTCCAGATCGTACAGACTCCCGGCAACAAATTTCAGCTCATCTCCCGGTTTCAGAAAGCGGTAGTTGACAATGTCGTTGGCTTCGTGCATTTCGCTGGAAGGCAGCTTTACATCAATGATCTTTTTAACTCCGGCAGGGAAAAGATCCAGCCTTACGGAACCGTTGGTTTCCATAAGCACTTCAAAGCCCTCATCCAGCAAAGCCTGCGCCAATGCGGGAGCATTTTTCTGCAAAGCAGGTTCGCCGCCGGTAAGTTCCACCAAATTTATATTGCTTGCTTTAACTTCGGCAACCAGTTCAGCTATGGAGCGCTCTTTGCCGGAGTTTTCTTCTTGCGCATAACATGTATCGCAATAGCTGCACGCCAAATTGCATCCGGCAAGGCGGATAAAAAAGCAGAGTCTGCCCGCATGGGTAGACTCGCCCTGAATACTGGCAAAGGTTTCAGCAACATTCAAAAAAAGATTTTCAAGCTGCATAAAACTTACTCAAAATAACTTGCCCGGCTGCCGGGGGATTCTTCCACGCTGACCTTGGTGACTTTGACCCGGTCGTCGTTGAGCCGCTTGCCCAGCTCGCAATAGATGATCCGGGCAATATTTTCGCTGGTGGGGTTACATTCGGCAAACTCCGCAAGATCGTTCAGATAAACATGATCGAAGCGGTCAATAACTTCGTTGAGTTCTTTTTTCAGGATCTTGAAATCCAGAGCTATACCGATTTCATCGAGCTTATTGGCTTGCAGATAAACTGTTACCTGCCAGTTGTGTCCGTGGAGTTTGCGGCAGTCGCCGGGGTAGCCGGTCAGGCTGTGGGCGCCGGAAAACTGTTTGGTTATTTCCAATTCGTACATAGTTCGATTTCTCCCGGTGCATCAGGCAAGTTTATAGAGTTCAGCTTCCTGAATGATATCGCTGTGGGCGGCTTTCAAAATTTCCACCGCTTTATCCGGATCGGCAAAACGGAATACCATGACCGCCTTATCGTGCAGTTCGGAAGCAAAGGCGTACATGTATTCGACCTGGCAATCTTTCAAAGTATCCAGCAGTTGAGCCAGCCCGCCGGGGCAGTTGGCAACCGGGATCGCCAGAACTTCGGTGGTTTTGACCACAAAACCGGCAGTTTCCAGCACTTTTTTGGCTTTGTCGTGCTCTTTGACCAGCAGACGCATAATTCCGAAATATTTGGTGTCGGCAAGCGAAAGCGTGCTGATATTGATATTGTTTTCTTTAAGGATACGGCAGACTTCGTTCAAAGCTCCGGGGCGGTTTTCCACAAAAAGTGACAACTGAATTATTTTCATAGCAACTGCTCCTTATTTATTGCATTAACACTGCTGAAATATAATCCTGCAATCAGCTGATTGCAAGTGCCGGAAAGCATACTTTTCTTATTTTTTTGCACTTTAGTATATATTACGGGTTGAATTGTTGGTTTAAAGCGTGTATATTCCACATATACTGAATTATGAAATATAGGAGATGCTGCAATGAATATACTGTTGAAAATGCGATTTTTATTGGCTGCACTTGCCGCCGCTGCTGTGTTGAGCGGCTGTACTGTTGAAGAAATGGAACGATTTTTGGGGTTGGATCAGCCCAAAGAAGTGATCTGTATGTTGTCCTTCCATAAAGAAATAGCTTATCCCCGCGGAAATCTGCAAGGCGAAATGCCAGTCGTTATGCCCAACGGCAAACGCCGGGTGTTGGAGCGTTATCCCATGATGTCGTCGCACTACATAATAG
The DNA here is from genome assembly GCA_045585955.1 of Victivallaceae bacterium. Taxonomy (GTDB): domain Bacteria; phylum Verrucomicrobiota; class Lentisphaeria; order Victivallales; family Victivallaceae; genus SIG78. Next base: position 23,522 of record JAZMZK010000089.1, on the reverse strand, counting down.
ATGCTGCTGCCAAACCCGTCCCCGGCAAACCCGGATTTTACCGTATATTCCTGCGGCCGGATGTAAAAGGCCGGATGATGTGGATGCAGCTTACCGCCTTGAGCCGTCAGGAACCGGTGGCAATTATGCTTGACGGTATCTATTTTGATGAACTGCGGCCGCGTGATGTTTACAGCGGCGAAGAGGTCTGGGTGGAATTACCGCTGGATGTGGATGCTGCCCGGGCACAGCAGATCGTAAAATATGCCAACGATAATTACCGCTTTTTCAACGGTGGCAAACGGGAGGATGCTCACAAACTCTTCCCGGAAGATAATTTCTGACCTTATTTTTATGAAAAATATTCATTCAGTTGTTCTGGCGGCAGGGTTGAGCCGACGCATGAATTCGTGCCATACCAACAAGGTATGTCTGGAGCTGCTGGGAAAACCGGTGATCGTGCGGGCAGTGGAAGCATTGGACAAGTGCTGTATAAGTTCGCATACAGTAGTGGTAGGCGGTGCCTCTGCCGGTGATGTCATGCGACTGCTTTCGGGGCGGTTCGATAATATATCTTACGCTTATCAGCCCCGGCAGCTGGGCCCCGCCGATGCGTTGGCTTGTGCAGTAAAGTCGTTGCCGGAAACGGTTGCTGATGATACATTGCTCCTGGTGGTGCCGGGGCATCGAATAATAGCGCCGGAAGTAATTGAAAAGTTATTGGATTTTTATACTCAAAGTCAGGTTAAACTTGCCGGATTGCAGCTTTTTGATGAAAACGGTCTGCTCAAGCAGGCACTTTCAATTTATCTCGGGCGGGTCGGGGATATTCGCCAGGGGGTGCAGGAACTTTACCGGCAGGAAGTTTTTGCTGAAGATAACGAGGTACAGCTTGCCAAACTTGCCGATCTGATGAATGGTGCAGATAAGCCGGGAATATTGCCGGTAACGGATTTTTCACAGGTCATAGGTTTTAACAATCCCGAAGAGTTTCTGCTTGCAGCCGAATTGTTGCAGCAGCAGGCGGGTAAAACTTCTTTTGAACTTGATTTGACAGAATATCACCCGGTCAGCGAATGGCTTGCCGCGCTGAAGACTCCCGCAAGTCCGCTGCAACTGAAAATACAAACTCTTTATAACAGCGACAGCGCGGTGATGCTCCGCCAGCAGAAGCGTTTGCAAAAATTGCTTGAGTGCGCACAAGCACGCTGGCAGTCTGATTCGCTTGTTTCGGTGATCCGTTCTCCGGGCAGAGTCAATATTATGGGGCGGCATGTCGATCATCAGGGCGGAAACTGCAACCTTATGACTATCGGCTGCGAAACGCTTATGGCAGTAAGATTACGCAATGATGACCATGTAACACTCTATAATCTCGATCAGGAGTTTGCTCCGGCAGAGTTTTCCATTGGCGAATTGGTATGCGATTTGCCGTGGGATGATTGGCAGGCGCTGGTTGGCAGTAAAAAGCTCGCCCGCCTGCTCAAACAGTATGGAGTGAACTGGGCTGACTATATCAAAGCGGTGTTTCTGCGTTTTCAGAAACACTTTGATCACAAGAAACTGCGCGGTATGGATATGATCGTATCGGGCAATGTGCCGATGGCGGCAGGTTTGAGTTCATCTTCGACGCTGGTAGTCGGCGCTGCCGAAGCGGTAGTCGGAGCGAACCGGCTTGATTTGGAACCGGATAAACTGGTCACTCTTTGCGGGGAGGGCGAATGGTTTGTCGGCACCCGGGGCGGGGCGGCAGACCATGCAGCAGTAAAGCTCGGGGAATGCAACAAGGTGGTCAAAGTCAAGTTTTTTGATTTTGCCATAGAAAAACTGGTCAATTTCCCTGCCGGTTACACATTGATCGTTTGCGACAGCAAGATTCAGGCACGCAAAAGCGGCAATGCCAAAGATCAGTTCAATCACCGGGTAAGCTGTTACCGCATCGGGTTGCTTTTGCTGAAAAAACTCTTTCCGCAATACGCTGCAAATCTGCATCATTTACGGGATTTTACCTGCGAGAAACTCAATATACCGCTGGATTGGTTTTACAAACTTTTGACTTATCTGCCGGAATATGCAACCAGAAGCGAGCTGGAAAAAATGCTGCCGGGTGCTGACTTGCGGCAATTCTGGAGCAATCACAATCCGCCTGCTGACGGACTTTATCCTATCCGGGGAGTGGTGCTTTACGGTCTGGCAGAGTGCGCAAGGTCAGCCCGCTTTGTGGATGCGTTGGAAAATGATATAGCCCTTGCCGGTGAAATGATGAATATATCGCATAACGGCGACCGGGTAAAATGTTTTGATGGCAATGGTTGCGAGCTTGGCGATTACTTTTTTGATACCTCCGACCAGGCATTGGACAGACTTATAAACAATATCCGCTCCGGCGATCCGGCAAAAATCGCCGCCAGCGCATTGTGGCGCCAGCCGGGCAGTTACCGGTGCAGTCTGCCGGAAATCGACCTGATGGTAGATTTGGCAAACAGTGTGGAGGGTGTAGTTGGCGCACAGCTTGCCGGAGCCGGTCTGGGCGGGTGCATGATGGTATTGGTCAGCAACGATTCAATCGCCGGATTGAGTGCCGTTTTGCGCGAAAAATACTACAAGGTGCGTAATTTACAAGCCGAATTGCTGCATTGCCGCCCGATAGCCGGAGCGTGTTCAATAAAATATTGAAAATGCTCAAACGCCATAGCCGCAACTGATAGCGGCAGTTATAGATCATGCTTGTTTACAGACATAAATACTTTGCTGCAAACAGGAGCGATATGACCCAAAGCATCCAGTGGACTTTGCCTTTTTGCCGGCAGTTGAGGATCGCATAAGAGGTGATCCCCAAGCCCAGCCCGTCGCTGATATTGTAGGTGAAAACAATACCGACAATAAGGAGATATGCCGGTATGCTGCCGGCAACATCATTCCAGTCAATGTAGTGGCACTTTGCGGCTGTTTTAGTCTGACAAAGTGCCACAAAGTCAAAGTGTTTTTTCAACTTTGCACGGTAAATTGGTATTCGCCTTTGATCCGCATGGATTCATCAGCCGCTTCAATGCAGCTTATGCGGTAGCTGTTGCCGCCCGGCGGCACAGTTATCACCACATGGCAGCCTTTGCCGAAAGTTTCCGGAGCTATATCAGAAAGATACTCTTTACCTTGGGCTGCTGCCACCCGGGAATCAGCAAAAACACAAGGAAACACGGTACGCGCACCGGGGTAGTTGTTCCGATTGCAAATACGCTCCAAAGCATCTTCCGAAACCTCTCTGGTGTTGGAAATATTTGCCACCCACACCCGGGCAGCCAGCGCCGAAACGATCTTGTCGCTCATATTACGGAACCCGTGATGGTTTATCTTGGCAACATCCACTGCCGGGAGTTCCGCAGATAACGCATCATCCAGCTTGATCTTGCTGCCGCCGTCGCCGGCAACAGTATCATCCCAATCGCCGCCGGTGAAAAACTTGAATTTTCCGTAAGTTAAAATAAATCCGCAGCTCATGCCGTTTTCGTTGAAGCGATCATTGATTTTGGCTTCTTCGGCATAAACATCTTTTATTGAGCCATCTTTGCAGAAAATCCTGCCGTTGGCAATTATATTCTGCACCTTGAAATCCGGAAATTCTCCGGACGAATACCGCAAAACAAACTGATCGTCTGCTCCCAGACGGAATTTCTCGTTTTTAAGTCCATCCCGCTGCCGGAGAGCGTTATAAATACGGTGCATGTGGTCATGGTAAAGCTCGATTTCATTGGATTTGCGCTCATCGGTTCCCGGCCAATCCCGATCAACGGCAGTATCAAAAGCCAGAGTTTCCGCCGCCAGACCGTACCCGCTGCGGTAACAATCCGGCAGCCGGTCACCATCATCTTTGATACACTGCCAATAAGGTGTGCCGCAGTGATCACAATGAAAATGGCTCAAATACATATAATCAATAAGCGTTTTTCCGTTGCGACGGGGGGCATTTCCCGGCAGGACACGCTCCACATAACGGGCGATCCAGTCCCCCGCCAGCCGCTCCGGACCTGGTACTACGGGTACAGCATATTGCCAGCGGGTGAGCGCCGGATAATCGCCGCAATCATTAAGTATGGTAGTCCCGTCAGGAAAAATAAACAATATGGATTCAGCGACTCCGGTATGGATAAAATGTATCTGCAATTCGCCCCGCTGCCACCCCTGCCAGACGGCTGGATTTGCACAATTCATAAAAAACTCCTCATTTAGACAGGCGTTCCACAATTTCATCCACCCAGCGCGGGTCGCCGATATGTCCACCCAGCTGACAGTTGGGGCTGAACTGGTACTTGTCGCCGGGGGCAGAGTGGCAATCGCTGCCGGCAGTTGAAAGCAGTTTGTGTTTCAGGGCATATTCACGGTAAAACGGCGTAAGTTCTTCCGGAACAGAGGTGTGGGCACATTCGATGCCGTCGAATTGCAGCAGCTCCCGCAAAGCATCCATGCGTTCAAGATTATCCCGCTGGAAATATCTTGTGGGGTGGGCTATAAAGGTCAATGCTCCGGCTTTGCGTACTGCCGGCAGCACAAAATCGTAAGCCGGATAAGGTTTGGGAGTTACTTTTTCGCTGCGGGGCAGGTTTCGGATAGCTTCCCGGTCGGGGAAAAGCTTTTTTTCTCCGATCAGGTAATCGCACTGAACTCCGGCTTGAACATGGGTAATACCTTGCACATTAAGCGTCTTTGCCGGACGGTAACGCTTCAGCAGCATCTCCCGCTCTTCCCGGCTGTAAGGATAGCCCAATGCGGTCATATTCAAGCAAGTCGAGTCGCCGTATTCCCGCTGCCAGTTGTGATAGGCGGCAAAGACCTGTTGCAACTCCGGAGTGGGAACTTCCGGCATTCCCAGACAAACCATATCAATCGAGCCGAAGGGCGTACTGACTGTAAGTTCGGCTCCACGGATATAAGTAACATCCGGATATTTTGCTGCCGCCGCCAGCGCTTCGGGCAGCGAGTCCATGTGATGGTGTTCGGTTATGGCTATATGAGTTATACCCAGACGGGAGGCTTCCGCAAAGTAAAACTCCACATCCGCAGTGGCATCGTAGCTCCAGAGCGTGTGCAAATGAAAATCAAAACTGTTCTTCTTTTCCCACATCTTTCACCTCTTGTGCTTTTTTATCATAAAACAACTTTGCCGGGCAGTTGCGGCTGATAATTCTTCGCCGCAGCTTCCAGAACTTCTTCCCAGCGGTCATTGCTGATTAATATAGCATCAAAACGGCTGGCAAGGTACTCTTCGATCAAACCTTTTACATAATATTTTTCAAATAATGCCCGGATTTTCTCTTTGAGCATTTCTGCGCGCTCCCGGGTTATCCTTACGCCGTCGAGGTAGTTGCGGGTAAGTTTGGGCGGAATCGCTCCCTTGCGGTAGCCTGCCAGCATCCCCTGATCGGCGGCAAAGCATCGCTCGCAATACTTGAAGAAACTGTCCATTTCGTTCAACACCCGCCAATGCTCCACGATATCCTGATTTTTGTTTACCTCTATCAGCAGTGGCGCCCCCAGATCCGGGTCGCAGCCGATGCAGTCGGCAAAGTTGTACATATCAAATTCCGGCGTACCGAAATACTCCGCTGCAAACTGGCGGTCGAACTCTGACCGGTCAAATTTGCCGTTTTTCAAGCCGTATGCCAGATAAGCTGCCATATACATAGCTTCCGGCAACGCTGCATTCAAGGGCGACAGGCATTGGGATCTGCCCCACAAAGTACCGATATGGCCGGGGAGCTGATACTTTTCGTTGACCGCCAGCCAATCGTTGATGTTTTTGTATTTGAGCTTGAGTCTGCCCATGCCCCGGTAGTGGGTGTTGGTCTGTATCCGGGAGGCTCCCCAGACTTCAGCACCCCGTTTTACCATGTTTTCGGTAAATACTTCGTTGACTGCCCGGTACTGCCACACGCAGACGATCACTTTGGGCATCAGCCGGTCAAGTGCCGGGTGGTCGTGCTTACGGAATACATCGTCCCAGATCAACACCTGCAAGCCTTTGGCTCTCAAGTAATCCACACAGCGTTCCACATGGAACAAATAACGCTCAAATTCCGCTTCGTCGGCAAGCTCCACTTCATCGGCGCCGATGTGGAAATACTTGGCATCGGGGTAAACACCCAATATTTCTTCTGCCATTTGCCGCCACAATTCAAAGGCTTGCTCATTGCTCAAATCCCATTGATAGGTGCGTCCTTTATCCCGCAAAAATGCGTATTTTTCGTGAGAGAGCAGATAATCAAGGTGTCCGGCACACTGCATCAAGGGTATAACACTCAAACCTTTACGCTCAAATCCAGCGAGTTCAGCTTTGGTGTACGCCCCCTGATGAACGATTTCCGGACAGCACTCAAAGGGGAACTTATCCTCAAACTCCATTAAAATATGGTTATAACCGAAACTTTGCAGATCGTCCATGAGTTTCCAGGCATATTCTGCCTTTGGTGCAAGACCTTTCAGGTCGATATGCATTGAACGGATGGCAACTTCTTTCACTTTTCTCAGCCTTTATTTTTTGAACTGGAACTTTTTCATGTCGGGTATCCAGCGGGCTTTGTAGAACCGCATGTGGGGTACGCGGATAAAATCCTTGATAACACCCTGCTCATCGAGTATACCCAGTTTGTCGCTCCACCAGCTTTCGGTGGGGATCATCACCAGTGTTCCAATGCCGGGGGCCACACTCACAGACTTGATGTGCCTTTGTGGAGTGATCACCTCAAACTTGCCGCTTTCCTGATCCACTTTTACCATGCCGCGGGTAACCGTGACCAGCAGTTTCCCATCCCGGGGATCAAGGTAAAGATCATGGCCGCCGGAAGCCAGATCCGGCAAATCAAGGTTGTACTCTTTAACTTGAGTCAACTCCACCTTTTCCGGATCATACTTATAGCTGACGATACCGTGTTTTCCGCAGGCATACAAAAGTTCGGTCTTTTTATCCCAAACCACACCGTGGGCACTTTCCAGAGGATACTTTTTACTGACAGTGCCTTTGATCTCTTTTTTAAGATCATAAAGTCTTAAATACGCTCCGGTGCTGGACGCTGTGACCACATTGCCGTCGGGCAGCAGCTCTGCCGAATGTGGATTGCCGTAGGGAAAGACCAGCCAATCATATTTGCCAGTCGCCAAATCAATAAGCGCACAAGCGCCGCCGGAACAGGTCAGCAGCAGCTTGGTACCGTCTTTAACGATCTTGACTTCGCTGGGATTGCTGAAAGTCCGCAATTTATCTTCTGGTATATCCCAATCTTTAACTGGGTCATACCGCCAGACAATGGCTTCGTTTTTCAGCACATCCACATTTGGGTCGATCACGATAAAACTGGTGCTGAACTGTTCTGCTGCAACGATATATGGATATTTTGCAACAGAGTTTTCCATATTAAGTGTGCATCCGGCAAGGGCAACCGCCGGGGCCAGACAACAAAGACTTTTCATAAAAATTCTCTTAAACATTTTTTCAGGCAAAGGGATCGGCTTCCCGGGTAAATTTCAATTTCTTTACAACGATATTTTTATTGGTTTTGCTGTCAAACAAGCGGATCACTACTTCGGCATCGCCCTGAATCTGGCTAACATCCAGCAGATATTCGCCGCTTTTGGGTGCCAGAATGGATTTATTGCCGTTGCAGGATATTTCCAGCTTGGCGGTTTTGGTTATGCCGCAGTTGATCTGCACCCGGCAGTTGAGGGTATCTTCGGAACCCATTACTGCGTAGCTTGCCAGCGATACCGCCATCTTTTCCATGGCATCGGCAGTAAACATGGCGCTGTTGATGAGTTTGCCCTCTTTATCCAGCAATTCAATATCGATACGGTTGCCGCTTTCCCGCACCCGGTGTCCCATGGTGGCTGACTTGACCACGCCGGAAATGGAGAGCCGGAGCTTGCTTTTGGCGTTGGGTTTAAGGGTGATGGGTTTGGTGTTGGAGGCTTTGCCGCACTTGAGCCGCACTTGAGCATCGACTTTTTGAGCCGTGGGGTTGTTGACCCAAACAGTCAGGAAGTTTTTGCCTTCCACCAGTGCCGGAGCAGCTACAGCCGATACGCTGCAACGGGGATTTTTCTTGCCGATATACATTTTTACCAACCGGTCACGCTCGGCAAAACCGTTTTTATTGCCAGCCAGCGAGCTGAACTCTTTGCCGTGGCGTTTGTTGCGGGCAATGTTCAAAGCAAATTCTCTGCCGGCAACGGGTTGTATTTCCAGCATTTTCCAGGGGAAAGTCCAGAAAAGGATCCAGTTTTCGCCTTTTTTGCCCACTTCCAACTTATAATCGGGGTTCCAACTTACATCGGTGGTTCTGGCTACATCGTTGCGTTTGGCATCGTAGATCTGCCCCAGCATATCTGCCATAAGCTGCACAAAATCCGGGTTGGCACGATCTTTGAAGATCATAAGTTCAATGCTGTCCACCGAATAGATCTTGGAATCCCGGGGCAGGCCCGGCAGTTTGGTCAGCACATTGCCGGGGCTTTCGCAGCACTCGGTGGCAAGATAGAGATTATCTTTATCATAGCCCATGTAGACAATGGTATCTTCCGGCGGAGTCAGGGTTTTGGGCAGGAATTTCTTCCACTCTCCGGCAGCCTGCAAGGCTTTGGCACGCATTTCAGCACGGCGGTAGATGGTTTTGAAATCACTCATCTTGACCGCATTTGCCCAATCTTTGGGGAAATCTTTCAAGGTGGGGGCTTTTTTCAGCTCCGGAATGACAAACTCCCGGCAGTCGGCATCAAAATTCACCTTGAGGGGTTCTTTTTTTACTTCAAAAGGCACCACCGATTTTACGGCTTCGGCACCACTTGCAGTTACCGCCGCAACAGCAGCGAATACACTTAAAATGTTTTTGGAGATGTTGTTCATTTGCTTACCTTATCTAATTTCATTATTGCCTGACTGATCTTCCACCGCATGGTATCAAGGGTTTCCGGGCTGAGTTTCTGCAAGTGATGGCTGCGTTTTTCGGTCATAAAATCGCCGGGGATGGTGTTGACTACGCTATTGAGAACTTTTTCGGCGGCGGCTTTGGCTTGAGCATCTTTGCACGCCTTGATACGGTTTTTCAATGTGTAAACATAACGATAGTCGTAGATGCCCTGCCGGACGCCTTCCCACTGCTGGGTGGGCAGCGGCCCATCGGGTGCCGGATAGCTCAACACATAATCCGGGCGGGTGCCGTTGATGTGGTCGTAGACTGCAAAGTCGGTTTTGCCTTTGCCGCCGGTGGCGTAACGGTAGTGGTACTGGGTAACGCCGGTGGCTCCGTAGCGGTGCAGCACAAAGCCGTAAAAGGCACGGGGACTGCGGGCGTCGTTGCTGGCAACGCGTTCAATACCGTTGTAGAGCCAGATTTCGGGATAACCGGCTTTTTTGCTGTCGGCAACGATACGGTCGGTAAAGTAGTTGGCACAGTTCACATTGGCATAATCTTTGCAGAGTTTCCAATCCGATGTGCCGTTCCACTCGCCGTTGAAGAAGTTGCTCAAACGCACATCGCTCTTGCCTTTGCGGATGGCGTTGGCAAGATTTTTGATCGCATTTTGCTTGACCACGCTGCTGCCGGGTTCGTCGCCGGTAAAGTAGATGAATTCCGGCCAGGAACGCTTGATGCGTTCTTTTTCGATGGCGGCAACCAGCTGGGAAATGAGCTTTACCCATTCGGAACTGAAGGCTTTGGCTATTTTATTGAAGCCGTAGCGGTGCCATGCCGAACAGCTGTAATAACCCATGGGGCCGTTCAGACCGGCACGCTTGTAGTTTTCCATGTAAAACGCCAGTGAATGCATGGCAGCACCGGAGGGTTTGTCGAAGTCAAACTTATAGTTGCCGTCAGCACCTTTGCTGATAGAGGGATTTATATTGACATAACCAATGGAGTTCATGCCGTGTTCGGCAAGGTCGCTCATGTTCTGGAGCATCTGATGGGGGTAATTATCCCGTCCCCAGCTTGTAGTACGAATATCGTTGAAGTTGGCAAGGATCTGGAAGTTCATTTCTTTTACGGGATCGGGGCGGTCGAGCTTGAAGGGCAGCACTCTGATCATCATGGGCATAACCGCAGTTTCGCCGGAGCCGCAGGTGATTTTGATGTTACTTCTGACGATGCCGGGGGCGGCGTTGTCGGGGATCTTGACCGTAACAAAGAAGCGTTCGGTGTAATCCTTTTTGATGTTCAAGAGGTCGAATTCATCAAAACTTTCCATGTAGCGGGGTTCGATGACATAGGTTCTATCCTGCTTGCCGATCATGGGCAGATCCATTACCCGACGCAAGTCGATGTTGATCACCGGAATAACTTTTTTGCCGGATTTGTCGGTAAAAGCGGCAAGTTCCAGACCCACATTTTCCACCTTTTTGAGGGTACGCAAGGCAAACGCCATTTGCACATATTCGCCGGGCGTACCGATGGCACGGGCAGGCTTGTTTATCTGGGCTGCCAATGGCTGGGTGTAGTAAAAGAGATACTTTTGCGGGTGATAGGCAAAAGGCAGAAACGGTTGCTTTTTCTGTGCTTCTGTCAGTTTGGGGACAATGGTATTGGTATCGGCAAGAGCTTCTTTGAACCCTTTGGGTATGCGGATGGATTCCATACCCACTTTGCCCATAACAGCATTGAGTTTGCTTAACTGGAATGGGGCTTTGCTCCCCCACACTTTGAACTGCCGGGGTATATCATCAGACCCCACGCAGGAGAATACGGCTCCGGCACAGCAGAGCATCAAAAGAGTTTTTTTCATATTTTACCTTTCGTTTATTTATTTTACTTTATCTATTTGCATGATCGCCTGACTTACTTTCCACCGCATGGTGTCCAGAGTTTCCGGACTCAATTTCTGCAAATGATGACTGCGTTTTTCGCTCATAAAATCGCCGGGGATCGCTTTATAAATATCGTCCAGCACTTTTTGAGCTTTTGCTTTGGCAGTTGCATCGGTGCAGTTTGCAAGGCGTTTTTTCAGCGTAAAAATGTACTTGTAATCGTAGATGCCCTGCCGGATGGCTTCCCATTGCTGGGTGGGCAGCGGCCCATCGGGGGCAGGATAAGTAGTAACATAATCCGGGCGGGTTCCGTTGATGTGATCAAATATGGCAAAGTCGGTTTTAGCCGGACCGCCGAAAGCGTAGCGGTAGTGATACTGGGTAACGCCCACGGCACCGACCCGGTAAGGCACATAGCCGTAAAACACCCGGTGACTGCGGGCATCGTAACTGGCGGTGCGTTCGATGCCGTTGTAGAGCCAGCGTTCTTTGTAACCGGCAGCTTTGCTTCCGGCAATAATGCGGTCGTTAAAGTAGTTGCCGCAATGTATATCTACAAAGTCTTTGCAGATCTTCCAATCCGCCGCCCCGTGCCATTCGCCGTTGAACGCTGCCAATATCCGGGCGTGGGGGGCGGCTTTTTTGATGGCTTGAGCAATATTTTTTGCCGTATTGATCCGGACAACGCTGCTGCCGGGTTCATCGCCCACGGCGTAGATGAATTCGTTCCACGAATTTTCTTTGCGGGCTTTTTCGATCGCCTGTACCAGCTGGTGGATCAAATCCTGCCACTGGGGGGTAAAGGGTTTGGCAAGTTTAGCTATGCCGTATTTATCCCACTGGAAACAATGATAAAAACTTACCGGGCCATCCAGACCGGCACGCTTGATGGCATCGTAGAAGACCTTTGAAGAATATGCACCTCTGCCTTCGGGCGAATTGAAGTCGAATTTATATGTTCCGTCAGGATTTTTGGTTATAAGCGGCATACTGTTGATCTTGCCGATGGAGTTCATGCCGTGTTCGGCAATGTCGCTCATGTTGCGGAGCATCTGGTGGTAATAGTTATCACGGCCCCACCGGGTCACCCGGATATCGTCCAACACCGCAAGGATCTGAAAGTTCATCTCATTTTTGGGGTCGGGCCGGTCGAGTTTGAAGGGCAGTACCCGGATCATCAAAGGCATTTTCGCTTTTTCGCCATTGCCGGCGGTAATCGTTACAGTGCTTTTAACAATGCCGGGGGCGGCGTTATCGGGGATCTTGACCGTAACAAAAAATCGTTCAGTATAATCTTTGGCTATGTTGATAAAATCCAAATCGGTGCAGCTTTCCATGTACCGGGGTTCGACAACATAGCGTTTATCCTGCTTGCCGGGCATGGGCAGATCCATGATCCGCCGCAAATCCACATTGAGCTTGGGAATAACGGTTTTGCCGGAGCTGTCGGTAAAGCCTTGGGTGGTCAATATAACATTATCCACTTTTTTGAGAGTGCGTACTGCAAACGCCATTTGCACATATTCCCCCGGTGTACCGATAGCCCGGGCGGGCTTGTTTATCTGGGCTGCCAAAGGCTGGGTGTAGTAAAAAAGATACTTTTGCGGATGAAATGCAAAGGGCAGCATGGAGCATTTTTGCTGTTCAGCAGTCAACGCCGGAGCAATGGTGTTGGTATCGGCAAACTCTTCCTTGCAGCCTTTGGGTATGCGGATGGACTCCATACCAACTTTGCCGGTGACGGCATAGACTTTGCTCAAGGTAAAGGGTGCCTTACTGCCCCACACTCTGAACTGCCGGGGTATGGGATTGTCGTCGGCAGTCAGAGTTAAAGCTGCACCCAAACAGCAAATACTTAAAATATACTTTTTCATCAGTTGAACTCCTTATTCGGCAAAAGCATCTGCCACCCGCTGGAATTTTACTGTTACGGGGGCGGATTTGCTGCCTTCAACTTTGCCCGAAAGAGTGTATTCGCCAGCTTCCACAGCTGTTAAGCTCAAGGCAAAATTCTGCGGTTTGCCGGTACCGGAGCTTTTGCCGGTAACCACAGCTTTGCCGGAATTATCCAACACTTGGAACTCCACACCTTTTCCGGCGGCGGCGGTGAATTTGAACTCCAGCTGGTCGCCGGAAAATTCACTGCTGTTCAATGTTATATCCAACTCCCGTTTGGCGTGGTAAACAAGTTTCACATCGTCCAGCCACACTTTACCCGGCTGCCGGTTGCTGTAAAGAGCCAGAGTGCAGCTGGTGGGCATGTTTTTTTCGGGAATATCTTTGAACATGTTCATAGCGTCAGCAGGCGAATAGTTGACCTCAAACTTGAACCAGTCTTTGCTGCCGGTATCGGTACGCACCACCATTACACCGGGGTAACGCACCCGTTTTTTGCCTACGGAAAACTCCAGCTTCAAAAAGGGCAGTTGGGATTTGATCTTGCCGCCTTTGATCAGATTTTCGTACTTCATGTAACCCGAGATCGTAAAACCGTTGAGGAATTTACTCATATCCTTGCGGGCAACGATTTGCTGAAAGGCATACATGGTCGTTGTATTGCCCACCATAACGCTGGCTTTGCCGCTTTTTTTCACCGCTGTATCCAGCTGGGGGTAGGGCGTGCGTTTGGCGTTGTAGTACCAGCCGGGGAACTTGCCGTTTTCAAGGGGCTGTTCAAAATCGCCGTTGATCAATGAATTTTTTGCCATTGCCCCCGAGCAGAGAAGCAAAGCACTAAAGGTCAGTAAAACTTCTTTTTTCATAAAAACTCCATAAAACAAATAATTACAAAAGCGGATAACCATCCCACTTGCGTTTGACATCGGAGTACTTCCAAACTTTGCCGCTGGTGGCAAAACTGTCATATTGGGCACCCCACTCCACATGCCCATCCACATGAGCAAAGTTACTGCCGCCGCTGTGCCCGTTGGTGCTTGCATCATAGGATTGATGACCGATCAGATATCCGTTGCTTGTCCAGGCCGTCAGGTTGCCGCAGTGGATCATAAAAACTTTGCTTACATCGCTGAATTTGGTTGTCAGCCGCACCGGATAGCGTTCATCGTTGCCATCCCATCCGGAGATCCAGCGATTGTAACCGGAAATGGAAAATCCGCCGCCCGGTTTGAGTGCCTGCATGGTCTGGCATTGGAAAAATGGAGCTTTCTTCAAGGCCTCGTGTGTCCATTCAGTTCCGACTTCGCCGAAATAGCCGGAACAGGAGTAAGGGAATGCTCTGGTATTATATTTTGCATTTGCTCCGCTGTTGCTATTCAAAGGCAGATAGTCGTTGTTGCTGTCGGCGTAACCCAATACCGCCAGGCCGATCTGCTTGAGCTTGCTGGTGCAGTCAGCTAATTTTGCCCGCTCCCGTGCCGCCGAAAGTGCGGGCAGCAGCATGGCCGCCAAAATGGCGATGATGGCAATGACCACAAGAAGCTCGATCAAAGTGAAGCTGCCCCGATTAGTTCTTGACATGATTTTCATCTTTCAACCTTTCTGTAAATAATTTATAAAATCAATTATGATCAAACACCACCGGGCGACCATCTGGTATTCACTCCGGGTTCATATTCAGCAGAGGTGGTCATAAAACCCTGCTTTTGCGTGTACCACTGTACATGGCCGTCCACATGGGCAAAGTTGCATCCGCCACTGTGGGCAGTGGTGGACGCATCGTATGTTCCGCCGATATGCTTGCCGGTGCTGCTGAAACTGGTCAGAGTGCCGCAATGGATCAAAAATACTGCGGAGGGATCCTTGAATCTGGTAGTTTTCCGCAACGGATATTTGGTGCTTGCCCGGTCGTTCACGCCGGAGATCCAGTAGTTATAACCGGAAATGGAAAATCCGCCGTCTTTCTTCAGTGAGGTTTGGGTGTGGCATTTGAAATAATCTGTTTTACCAAGTTCCTCATGAGTATACGGACGACCGGTTTCACCGATATATTCCGAACAGTTGTAAGGAAAGTAATCATTATTGCCTTTGGGCACTGCCTTGGTATTGTAGGGCAGATATTCATCATTATTGTAGCTGTACTGCAAGATCCCAAGCCCGATCTGCTTGAGCTTGCTGGTGCAGTCCGCCAATCTTCCCCGCTCCCGTGCCGCCGAAAGTGCGGGCAGCAGCATGGCCGCCAAAATGGCAATAATGGCAATGACGACCAGCAGTTCGATCAAAGTGAAGCCCATGGGCTTCCTGTGACAAGTGTCACAGGAAATAATACACTCGTTACTTTTCATTTTCTGCTTCTCCCTTGTATTAGAATTTATATAATTTAAGGATCGATTGCTTGTAATGATTGTCGATTTCTTTTATCATGCCCGCTTTATCCACCGTAAAGTGGTCAAAGCAGCGGCTCTTTTCGTCAAAACTCTTTACTTCCAGCTTGTCGGAGCTGACTTTAACTGTGGTTGCCGAAACTTCAAAACCCAGATTTTTGCCGGGGCCATCCAATATCACCACCGGGAAGTTGTAGTTTTGCCAGTTGCGTATATGGTTTTCCGCAACCGGGGTGTTGGCGTTAACTGAACTTGTGCCGGGGAGGGTGCGGCGGTAAAAATGCACATGCCCCGCAAGATAAAGGTGGATGCGAGCCTTGCCGCTCAAAGATGCCTTGAACAAGGGTTCTGCCACAAAGTTTGCCGCAGCAGATATTTCGCTTGCCGGATCGACTGCGTAAGGTGCCGAGTGTGCCATGATTATCCGGTATCGGGCATTGAGGTATTCCGGCGATTTGACCAGAGCTTCCGCCCACTTGCGTTGTTTTGCCATATAAGTTTTCCGGGCGGGAGCTGCCAGAGTATTTTCCCGGTGATCCCGGGCGTCGCCCCAGCTGTCCAGCACCACAAAAAAGGTTTTTCCGTAGCGGAAAGAGTAGTAGCCTTCACCGCTGGAGGGGCCCACCAGACCAAACCAGCGGGCGGCTTCTCTGCCCCGCAATTCGTGATTGCCCCGCACTCCGATAAAGGGTTTGCCGTGATAGACTTCCGGCGATTGCCAGTTGAAATATCCGCCGAAAAGCATGGCGTCAAAATCATCGTAAACGCTGGTCATGTCGCCAATGGAGATTTGGAAAGCAGCTTTATCCAGCAGCTTTTTCCAGCCTTGCAGCAGCCGACCACGCCGGGCGGGGCCGAACTGGGTATCGGAAGTGGCAAAAAACTCAAATCCGCTCTCATCAGTCGGCGGCGCAGTAAATTTGTATGTATCCAATGCTTTATGATTTTTGCCGTCCGAGGCGATCAACACCCGGTATTCGTAGACTTTGCCCGGTTCCAGAGCTTCAAGTCTGATCCGGTGCAAATCTGTGGTGTTATGCAATATACCGCCGATAGTGTGCCAAAGCTGCGTCCATTTTTCTGTACCCGCTTTGCGGTATTCAACGCCGCCGGGGATATTGCCGTCGGTGAGAAATGCCACGGTGACTGCTCCCGGAGCTGGCTCCAGCAGCCACGGACCTTGCCGCAGTTGGAGTCGGCTGGGAGTGTACACTTCGTTTTCGGTCATGCGTGATACGCACCCCACCGGAGTATCAGCATCCAGCTCCTTTATGGCGGTCTTGAAAGATTTTCTGCCGCTTACCAGATAAATCGTCACCAGATTTTCGCCCTTGTGCAAATTCAAAGCAAAGGTGTGGTCTTTAAAGGTATATGAATTATCCACATTGCCGCCGCTGCGATAGGTGGAGTATACTATTTTATTATTGCAGTAAACTTCAAACCACCAATCCACCCCCATACCCAGTTTAACGGTAACAGCTTGGGGAACCGTAACTTTTTTGGTCAGGATCGCCTGATACCCGCTTTGCGGCGGCTGCTGCAAAATTTTATTCAGATCCACCCCGTCGGCGGGGATAACGACTTTTTTGCCGCTGGCAGCATCCTTTATGGATAACTCCCGGGCAGTCCGGTCAGTAATATTGCTTTTATTGACCAGCTGCCACGAGTGCCAGTCAATGGAGTTTGCCATTGCCGAAGCACAAGCCCACGCAACAGCAACCGCCGCAAATATTTTACTTGATTTATTCATAAGAATCACCCCTGATAATCCTTTCTGACATGGGTTATACTTTTGCGGATAACTAATTTTGCCGGAACCTTGATAATCACTTTGCGTTCGTCGCTGTTACGCACCTGATCGTACAAAAGTTGTGCTGCATCGCGGTAGATCTTATCCATGTTGCGGTCGATGGCGGTCATATAAGGTTCGTCAAAAAGCGGACTTTTTTCGTAATCATCCAGATTATCTATGCTCAATATATCCGGCATATCGATTTTCAGCTGCCGGAATGCCCGGTAGATGCCCCGGGAGAAATAGCCGGAGCCGGAAATGATCAGCGTGTTGCTCCAATCCCGGGGCGGCAGATCCATGAAAAAGCTGAAAGTTTCCACCTCCGCCTGATTGCTGTTGAGGGCTTTGAGCATCATATTTTCCGCGACATTTTTCAAGTTCTGCTGCTGCAAAAACTTTTCCACCTTGCGTGCCAAAGCCAGTGCGTTGCCATGCTGACTGTAAAGATTGATGATCTTCCGGTAGCTCTTCAGATCGCAATAGCGGACAAATTCATCGAATGCCGGATCAAAATGCTGCACGACTTCGCTGCAATTAAGTTCGTTATCCTGGGAAAAAGACTGCCCGATACGCACTATATGTATATTGCTGTTTTGCAGAATATCTGTGGTTTTTTCATCAATAAAAGAGTTTTGGAGCAAAAGCCCGTTGATCCCTTTCAACCGCTCCCGGGCAAGTTCCGGAATACACAACTCGTGATAACCGATGATCCGGGGCTGGGAGTTGAGTTTTTCCAATGTATTGAACAAAGAGTTTGTGGCACTGGCACTTAAACAATCCCGGAAGCTGCCGTCGGGTGTCAACGGTGTTCCGGCATAACCGATATGCGGCTTGCGCAACGGCTGATTTTTTACGCAGAAATACCCCTTTTCGTCCCGGTACAATACTCCGGCTTCGGTCATATCGGCAAATAATCTGGAAATCGTCAGGGGGCTGACATGATAGCGCATGGCCAGCTGGCGGACAGAACCCACCCGATCCCCGGCAGAAAGTTCAAATTCGTAAATATCTTTCTGCAACTGGAGTGCCAATTCTTTGCGATTGTGCTGCAATGTACCCATTATATGATTCTCCACACATAAAAAACCATATACAATATAACAAAAAATTATAGTTTTTCAAGGCTTGAAAGGCCAGCCCCACAAACATTTACGCAATTATTTGTACTACAAAAGTATAACATCTGTTAAGGTAAATCAGCAGTATTCTCATTGATCCTGTACAAAATTTTTGGCGATTTGTGCAGCAGCAAAAGGTAAAAAAACAGCACATAAAATAACTGCAAAAAGTACAGATAACCTGCTTGCAGCCATAAGAAATATCTCCTTTCTGAGTTCATATATCACCGTAAACAGAAAATACAAAACGGCACCACTGCTGCTCAAAGAGTTGCGTGCCGGTAACATAATTTCCGGCGATTTGCGTAAAAGATATGCTTTTTATATTTGACAAAACTTATTCGGGGCAGTAACTTTATAGCACATGCAAAAAATGATAACTGTTTGGGAGAAATTATGAACAAGACTCTTTTTTTATCGCATCGTGGGGAATCGGATGATGCCCCGGAAAATACGCTGGCAGCTTTTGCGCTTGCCATGGAACGCGACTCCGACGGCATCGAACTTGATATACGCATGACTTCGGATAAAAAAATCGTCTGCGTTCACGATTCCTCGCTGAAAAGAGTTGCGGGGGTGGATATTGAAGTAGCCGAGCATACCTATAAAGAGTTGTGCGAAGTTCACCCGGTACCGCTTATTTCCGAAGCCTTGGATCTGCTTTTACCCGGCAAATTCATCCAGATAGAACTCAAAGGCAAACCCTTTGATCTTACCGAACTGCGGCAGTTGACAGATAAACACCTTGCGTTGGGCAAACTTATCGGCTTGAGTTCCTTTGAAATCGAAACGCTGGAGCTTGCCAATGAGCTGTTCCCGGATCTTTCACGGGTGCTGTTGATCGACCTGGAAAAGCATTTTGGAGAATTTCCAACGGCTGAAAAAGTTGCCGCTTTCTGCCGTGAACACAATTTCAGCGGAGTAAGTTTCAAAGCCGATTTCCGGGCTGACAAATCTTTTGCCGATGCCTTGCGGGCACAAGGCTTGCGGGTGGTGGCATGGGGAGTAAATACCGACGAAAAAGGCTTGGCAATGGCAAGTGCCGGAGTGGATGCCTTGACTTGCAACCACGCAGTAGCTTTGCGTGCCCAAGCGGCAGCAAAAAAATGATATATTTTACTGATAAATAACCTTATTTTGATAATTAAAGTGGGCTGTTGCAAAACTTGTTGATAATGCTCAAAGCATTAGCTATATCGCCCACTGCAATTACATAGCGTCCGCACAGACGCCCTGCCGAAAGAAAATCCGCCACACTGTTGGCATAACGCGAGGAATAAATACCCAAAGCATATACCACGATCAGCGGGATTATTACAATAGTCCAATCCAACCAACTCATTTAAAATACAACTCCTTCCCGCAAAACATAGATAAATAACAAGGCTCCCGCCCGGAGAGTTATAGAAAGCGGGAGAGAAATTTTTATTAACCTTTGAAGAACAACCAAACAGTGTAAGCCGTATAAACCACAAGGAAAATCGCCCCCATCCAGCGGTTGATTTTCCGCTGTTTCATAAAGGCGATCAACAATATGCTTACACCCAGCATGGTGTACATATCTATCATGCTGATCCCGGCAGACTTGATGGGAGCTATCAGCGGAGCAACGCCGAGGATCGCCATAATGTTGAAGATATTTGACCCCACCACATTGGCTATGGCAATATCGTTTTCGCCCTTGATGGCGGCAACCACGCTGGTCGCCAATTCCGGCATACTGGTACCCACGGCAACGATGGTCAGACCGATGACCGCTTCGCTTATACCCATAAGCTGGGCGATAAGTACAGCAGAGTTGACAAAGAGTTTTCCGCCGCCTACCAAAGCCAGCAGACCGCCGATAACCAGCACCAGCGACAACCCCACGGGCAGAATTTTGCCGGCGTTTTCCTGAATTTCGGCAGCTTTTTCTTCTTTGCTTTTCTGCATTTCAAGTTTACGCCCGGAGCGGTAGCTCAAACAGGTAAAAGCAATAATGCCCAGCAGGAAAATCGCTCCTGCCCAACGGCTCAAACCCTGAAAGAAATAGTGGAAAACCGCCAGAAGTATCGCTGACCCCAGCATCCACCAGACTTCGTTTTTCAAAAACTGT
This sequence comes from Victivallaceae bacterium, assembly GCA_045585955.1. GTDB lineage: Bacteria > Verrucomicrobiota > Lentisphaeria > Victivallales > Victivallaceae > SIG78. Next base: position 3,472 of record JAZMZK010000089.1, on the reverse strand, counting down.
TTATTTACCGGCAGCGGCCGGATCACCGCACACAAACCGAGGATCAGAGCTATATTGCAAATGTTTGAACCCACCACATTGCCGATGCTTATATCTCCGGCACCGGCTACACGCTGTGCGCCTTTGATGGCGGCATCGGCACTTACGACAAATTCCGGCATACTGGTACCGAACGCCACCAAAGTCAAGCCGATGACCAGCGTGGAAAACTGCATTTTAAGGGCGATACTCACCCCGCCTTTGATCAAGTATTCTGCTCCGTAATACAACAGTGCGATTCCCACGACCCCGCCTGCTATTGTAAGAAAACTACTCATTTTTATTCCTTCTGATATTTTTTTCTGCCGGAACAAATTCCGTGCGTATACGATAAAATTTTTCCAACAAAGCACGGTCGGCAGACTGCTGATTGCTCAAATTGAGAATCAAACTGCATTTTTTCAAGTTTTTTGATTTTCTGGAGAATATATCAGAAGAGGGAGGGTCCAGCCCGGGTCGGGGCAACGCACGCAATAAATTCACAATGCAGATTAACTGCTGAACAAATCGCCTGACTTTTGTAGCTTGACAATAAAGCAAGCAAGTCAATAAAGTTGTCGTTGGGCAGAGATTCAGCTGAATTGCCGCCGGAAGTAAGGGTTTTGCTGCCGGAAAGATTGGTTTTTCTTATCTGGCAGTAAACCGCTGCAACATCATTGTTGAACAATCCGTCGGTATAATTGCTGTCGTGCTCAAAAGAATCAAGGATAGAAACTGGTTGCAGGCAAAATAGCAGCGAAAATACCCCCGCTATGCCCAATGCAGAAAAAAACGACAGAACAGTATGTATTGTAAATTGATTTCTTTTCAAAAAAACCTCCGCGGAATATCTGTTCTGCTTGCTATACACTGTACTTTTATGCTCCAGTTCCCTTGATGGGACAACTTTTTTCTAAAAAAACGCTGTAAGCGATATCGGGCTAATATAACATCTGTTTAGCAGAATTGCAAATGCCCGAACAGACTTAATCAGGTATTTGCATGATAATACCACGACCATTGGCCGATTGCCGCCTTTTTGTGTTCGGCTGTTTGCATTTTCTTTTCCGCATAGCTATATTATAGCGTGAGGTATGTGTATGAAAGAAAAATCAGTTATAGAAGAACAGTTTGATCTCATTGCCAATGAGTACGACTCCGGACGCAGAAAATTTATCCCTTGCTTTGAGGATTATTACGAAAAGACCACAGAGTTTGCTGTTTCTTTTATAGGAAAACCCCGCCGGATCCTTGATCTGGGCAGCGGTACGGGGTTGCTTGCGATGTATTATTTTCAGCATTATCCGCAGGCAGAATATATTCTTGCGGATGTTGCTGCGGAAATGCTCAATGTGGCAAGAAAAAGATTTGAGCATATACCCAATATAGGGTATTCAGTAATTGATTACACAAAAGAGCTGCCGGACGGTGAATTTGATCTGGTGATTTCCGCTTTGTCCATCCATCACCTGGAAAATGAGCAGAAACAGGCGTTGTTCAAACGCCTGAAACGGAAAATCACCCCCGGTGGATGGTTTATCAACTACGATCAATTCTGTTGCAAGTCAAAGGAAATGGATAAATTTGTCAATACTTATTGGATAGAGCATCTTTATAACAGCGGACTTTCGGCAACCGAACTTGCCCGATGGCAGGAACGGCGGAAGCTTGACCGGGAGTGTTCAGTGGCTGAAGAAATTGCAATGCTCAAACACTGCGGATATAAAAACAGTGAATGTATTTATCTATGCGGAAAATTTGCGGTTATAGCAGCGGAGGTGTGAGTTATGGATAACAATATTTGGAAAACGCTTTATGAGCTTGCGAAAGCCGTGCAATGCGAACGCAAACTCTCCCCTTTGATGGAAGTTGGCAGCGTGGGAGCGGCAGTTCTTACTGACAAAGGAAATATCTATACCGGTATTTGTATAGATACCGCTTGCGGAATGGGTATGTGTGCCGAACGCAACGCCATTGCCAATATGCTGACCAACGGCGAAAACAAAATTAGTAAAGTCGCTGCCGTAATGCCCGATGGAAGTTGCGGCACACCTTGCGGAGTTTGCCGGGAATTTATGATGCAATTAAACAAAGATAGTGCAAATATCGAGATATTGCTTTCGTTGGAACCATTGCAAACCGTAAAACTGGGCGAACAGTTACCCGATTGGTGGGGGAGAAAATTTGAAGAATGAAAAAGGTTGCAATACGCTTGTTCAATGAGTCCGATGCCGGGGCTGTGCAAAATATTATCCATCGTGGTTTGCGTGAGGTCAACAGCAAAGATTATCCGGCAGAACTTATTGAAGAATATTGTGCATATTTTACGCTGGAAAAAATCAAAAATCAGGCAATTTCTGCCCACATGTATGTAGCCGTACTGGAGAATAAAATTGTCGGAACCGGCTCCATCGCTCCTTATTGGGGGCGTGAAAAAGAGAGTATTCTGCTGACCATTTATGTTTTGCCGGAAATGATCAAACAGGGTATCGGTACTGCCATAATCAACGCCTTGGAACAGGATGAATACTTTTTGCGGGCAAACCGCATAGAAATACCTTCATCAATTACCGCAGTAAAGTTTTATCAGAAAATGGGCTATGGGTTCAAAAACGGCATCATTTCCGATGCTGAAGGAATTGTCAGCATGGAAAAATTCAGGAATGTCAAACTTTTGTCAGAAATGACATTGGCTGAATTGTGGCAGCTTTTCCCGATAGTTTTGTCAGAACATGATCCGGAATGGAAAAACTTTTATGCCGATGAAGAAAAATCGTTGCAAAAGCATTTCGGTAAAAATGCTGCAAGGATCAGGCACATCGGCAGCACGGCAGTAGCCGGATTGATTGCCAAACCGACGGTGGATATTCTGCTGGAAGTAGCAGACGATGTTGATCTTGCAACGATCCGGCAGCTGGCGATCGAATGTGGTTATACGGTTATGGAAGAAACAACTGTTCCGGAATATCGTCTTGATTTGTGCAAAGGGTATACGCCGTTGGGGTTTGCGGAAAAAGTGTTTCATTTGCATATCCTCCACTTGGGGGATTGGGATGAACCTGTTTTTTGCGAATATCTGAAACAAAATCCGGAAAAAGCCAAAGAATATGCCACTTTGAAAACCAAGTTGCAAAAACAATTCAAGCACGACCGCAATCGTTATACCGAATCTAAAGGCGAATTTATCCGCAAATGCGTAAAAGCCGCCCGTCGGCAAGGTTAAACACCTTGCACTGAATCAGGGACACCATGAAACAATACCGTTTGCCGGATGTTCTTTCCGCCATTGGATAAATTCAGGATATGTTTTGATGTCATCTGCGATCACTGCCTGATAATATTCGATACCCATAATGTGTTCATCATCCGGCGTGAGGTATTTGAGTTCCAGAATGGTGCGTCGTGTTTCGGGTGTTAAAACAGCGTTGATCCTTTCGGCAACATTTTCAAAATA